>JAIJLI010000120.1 GCA_022722495.1 Dialister sp.
GTATATACACTATATGAATTACATGCGCTTATTGAGAGGCTCCCTCATGTCTTATGGTCACTTCGGAGGTCGATTTTATGCTTCTACCCCTCTTGCTGTTTCTTTTGCCGCTTGCGACGGCCGTGGTCCTGCTCCTGACACGCGATGCCTCCTTCCGCACCCTGCTCGTGAAAGGCTCGGCAGCGGTGATGATGGGGCTCGCACTTGCCGTTGCCGTCACCTGCTTTAATGAGCCGGTGAGGATTGGCGTAGGCAGTGAACTCTTGAAAGCGGTGATGCTGGCGGCAGATTTCCTTGTCATCCTGGTGGTCTGCTACTATGCGAAGAAATTCAAGCGCTACAGCATCGCACTTCTAGGCCTTGTGCAGTTTGCGATCGTGGCGGCCTTTGAATGGCATATGGGCGAGCGCATCTATGTATCATGGGATTTCCTCATCGATCACTTTACCATCATCATGATCCTGATCGCCGGCATCATCGGCGGACTCATCGCAGTGTACTCCTTGGGCTACATGGCGCAGTACCATCGAAAGCATGCGGGGATCCCTGACCGGCGCGGCTTTTTCTTCTTTGTGGTCTTCCTCTTCCTTTCAGCGATGTTTGGCCTTGTCATGTCGAACAATCTGCTCTTCATGTACACCTTCTGGGAGATCACGTCTCTCTGCTCCTTCCTCCTGATCGGCTATTCGCAGACGAATGAAGCGATCCACAATTCCTGCAAGGCGCTCTGGATGAACCTTTTGGGCGGGCTTGCCTTTGCATTGGCGATCGTCCTTCTGGGGGAGAAATACTACACGGTCGAGCTGTCTCTCTTGGTGAATCTGGGCCGCAGCCGTGAACCGGTCGAGCTTATCGCAGCGCTCCTCGTCTTCTGCGGATTCACAAAATCGGCGATGATGCCCTTCTCCGGATGGCTTCTGGGGGCGATGGTGGCACCGACGCCGACCTCGGCGCTCCTGCACTCCTCGACCATGGTCAAGGCGGGCGTCTTCCTCATCATCAAGCTCGCGCCGATCTTGGGGGACAACCATGTCGGCATCATGGCGATGCTGGTGGGCGGGATCACCTTCTTCTTCGCTTCCTGCGCGGCCATTTCCCAGTCCGATGGGAAAAAGGTGCTCGCATACTCCACGATCTCGAATCTCGGTCTGATCGTCTGCTGTGCAGGCACAGGCTCCTATGAAGCCGCATGGACGGCGATCATGATCGTCATCTTCCACGCGGTCGCGAAGTCTCTCCTCTTCCTCACGGTCGGCACGGCAGAGCAGCAGCTCGGCAGCCGCGATCTGGAAAATTTCGATGGCATTTTCAATTCCATGCCGCGCCTTTCGCTCTGCATGGTGATCGGTATCTGCGGGATGTTCCTTGCGCCGTTCGGCATGCTGATCTCCAAGTGGGCCGCTATGAAAGCCTTCGTCGATGCAGGACAGCCGCTGCTTCTCCTCGTCCTCGTCTACGGCTCGGCGACCACGCTCTTCTACTGGACGAAGTGGCTCGGCAAGATCACGACCTTTGTCCCGACGAATGAAAACCGCGAGCGAGGGATCCTTGGCGTCGAATGGACGGCGCTCAAAACGCTGGCAGCACTGACGCTCATCGTCTGCGTGCTCTTCCCGCTCGTTTCGAAATACGGCGTCATCCCCTACCTTGCACTCACCTATCATGCAACGGCAGAGGTCATCGCGCAGAGCAATCTCTGGATCATGTCGCTCATGGTCTTCCTCCTGGTCGTCCTGCCGCTGCGCTTCGGCAAAAGCCGCGAGAAGAAACAGGTCGTCACAAATCTTTCCGGGGAGAACCTCGGAAGTGACAATGCCTATCGCGGCGCCGGCGGACGTGTTGTCCCCGTCACATTGCGGAACTGGTATCTGGAGAGCTGGTTCGGTGAAGACCGCATGAAGCTCCTGGGCTACACCGCAGCCCTTGCCTGCGTCCTGATGGAGCTGTCTTTGACTGTAGGAGGTGCATTCCATGTCTGACTTCCTGATGCCTATCGCGGGGGGCCTCCTGTACCTCCTCTTAGCGCCGATCCTTGGCGGACTGCTTTCCGGGTGCGACCGCATCATCTCCGCCCGTATGCAGCGAAGAAAGGGACCGCCCCTCCTGCAGCCCTTCTATGATTTCCTGAAGCTGTGGGGAAAGCAGCCGATCGCTGTCAATAAGGCGGAAGGCTTCTACATCTTCGGCTTCCTTCTTTTCGTCCTTCTGACCGGCACCATCTTCTTCGCGCAGGGCGATATCCTGCTCGTCGTATTCACACTGACCATGGCGAGTGTCTGCCTCATCATTGCGGCGTATGCCGTCGACTCCCCCTACAGCCAGATCGGTGCAGAGCGTGAGCTTGTGCAGACCATGGCGTATGAACCGATGCTCCTCATGGTGGCACTCGGCTTTTACCTCGCCAGCGGCAGCTTCTCCGTCGGAGACATCTTGACGGGCGCCCATATGAATATCCTGCGTATGCCGGGCATCTTCTTCGGCCTCTGTTTTATCCTTCTCATTAAATTCAGGAAATCGCCCTTCGATATCTCCATGTCGCATGAAGCGCATCAGGAGCTCATCGGCGGTCTGAAGACAGAGATCTCCGGCCGTACCCTGGCTATCGTCGAGATCGCGCACTGGTATGAGAATGTGTTTCTCTTTGGCCTCGTGCTCCTCTTCTTCGCATCGGATACCTGGTGGACATGGCTTCTCGGCTTTGCCATCTGCGAGATCGTTTTCTTCGCAGAGATTCTCATCGACAACTGCTGCGCCCGCATCAAGTGGGAGCGCATGCTCGCCTCCACCTGGCTCGTCGGCCTTATGGCAGGCTTTCTGAATATCGCATTTTTGATGTACTTCAAATAAAGGTTGTCTGGTTCAGGTTGATGGGTTCAAGTGAGCGGCGTCGCGCTTTGCACCGAATATAAAATGGCGGCGAAGCCGCCACTACAACCCTGAACTCTGAACCCTGAACCCAATAACACCCTATCCCAATTCACTCCATTCCGGAGGTCATGTATGAGCTTTGAAAAGAAATCTCCCTGGCTGATCCACTATGACGGATCGTCCTGCAACGGCTGTGATATCGAGGTGCTTGCGTGCCTGACACCGCTCTATGACGTGGAGCGCTTCGGCATCGTCAATACCGGCGACCCGAAGCACGCCGATATTTTCCTTGTCACCGGCGGCGTGAACGCACAGAACCTGCCTGTCGTCCGTCAGATCTATGAACAGATGCCGGAGCCGAAGGTGGTGATCGCCGTCGGGACCTGCGCCTGCAGCGGCGGCATCTTCCGCGAGTGCTATAATATGCTTGGCGGCATGGACAAGGCGATCCCCGTCGATGTCTACGTCCCCGGCTGCGCCGCACGTCCGGAGGCCATCATCGATGGCGTCGTAAAAGGCCTTTCCGTGCTGGAAGAAAAGCAGAAGAAACTGAGAAAAGGTTGATGGGTTCAGGTTGGCGGGTTCAAGGTTATGGTGCGGTGCGAAATATTTATAAAGCGCCGCACTATCCACCCTGAAGTTTGAAAGCAGGGATTAGTAGCTAGGGATTAGGGATTAGTGGTGCCGAGTGACTGGTGACTTGTAGCTTGAATAACACCTTCGGGCATCGCCTTATTTATACTTTGCGGCGCTTCTGATTTTTATGCGCCGCTCCTGAACCCTGAACCCCGAACCTATTTCTATCCCCCTCCCAAAGGAGAACATCTATGAAACAGCAGTTTATCACCATTCGCCCGGAAGACCTCTTGGAGCGTGTGGCGCGATTCAAAAAAGAAGGCTGCCGCCTGGTACAGATCCTCTGCACCCGTACCACGGAGGGCTTCGAACTGACATACACCTTTGACAAAAATTATTTTCTCTACCACCTGCGCCTGACCGCGGCGCTCGACGGTTCCGTCATGAGCATCACGAGCCTGTATTGGTACGCCTTTGTGTGGGAGAATGAGATCCACGATCTTTTCGGGCTGGATGTCCGTTTCATCGCGCCCGATGTGGACTATGGCGGGCATTTCTATCACCTTGCGCAGAAGACGCCGTGGCATGACCTGTCGAATGCCGTCCACGCGAAGCAGGCCGTGAAGGTGAACCTTCGAAGCGGTCTTGGCGTCGATGCATCTGTCGTGAAGAAGGAGGATGGCAATGGCTGAACTCACTACCGTTTCCTTTGGCCCGCAGCATCCGGTCCTGCCGGAGCCGATCCATCTGGATCTGGAGCTGAAGGATGAGAAAGTCGTCCGCGCCGTGCCGTCCATCGGCTACGTCCACCGCGGACTGGAAAAGCTGGTCGAGAAGCGCGATTTCAAGCAGTTCATCTATGTCGCAGAGCGTGTCTGCGGCATCTGCTCCTTCGGGCATGGCTGGGGCTATGCGAAGGCCGTCGAAGGACTGATGGAGATCGACGTGCCGCGCCGTGCGAGCTACCTGCGTACGATCTGGCATGAGCTTTCCCGCCTGCACAGCCATCTCCTGTGGCTCGGGCTTGGCGCGGATGCGCTGGGCTTCGAGAGCCTTTTCATGCACTGCTGGCGGCTTCGCGAGACGATCCTGGATATTTTCGAAGAAACGACCGGCGGCCGCGTCATCTTCTCTGTCTGCGAGGTGGGCGGCGTGCGCCGTGACCTCACGGATGCCATGAAGAAGAGCATCGAGGAGAGACTCACCGGTCTGCGCAAGGAGATCGAAGAGATGGCGTCTGTCTTTCTCTATGACGATACCATCCAGACGCGTCTGGAGGGAGTCGGTATCCTTTCGATGAATGAGGCGATGGATCTGGGCTGTGTCGGCCCGATGGCACGTGCCAGCGGCGTCCCGAATGATTACCGTATGGCCGATGATGACGGCGCATACAGGGATCTGGGATTTCATCCGGTCCTGGAGCAGACCGGCGACTGCCTCGCCCGTACGAAGGTACGTATCCGCGAGCTCTACCAGTCTATCGACATCATTCTAGGCGCGCTCGAAAATCTCCCGGAAGGCGCGATCGCATCGCCTGTCCGCGGCGTCCCGCCCAAGGGTGAATTTTTCACCCGCGTCGAGCAGCCGCGCGGCGAAGCCATCTACTATATCAAGGGAAATGGCACCAAGAACCTCGAGCGCTTCCGCCTCCGCACCCCGACGAACTGCAATATCGCGGCCCTTGTCAAAATGCTGCAGGGCTGCGACCTCGCCGATGTGCCGAATATCATCCTGACCATCGACCCCTGCATCAGCTGCTGCGAAAGATAGGTCGGGTTCAAGGTTCAGGGATAGCCCATGGGGCGTGAGGCCCCTTGATTGTGGATGAAAGCCTCGCTTGAATTAGAAATGAGAAATGCGAAATGGTGGTGCGGCGCATCAAAATATGGAAGCGCCGCGGAGTGTCAATCATGGCGATGCCCGAAGATGGCATTTCAGTCACTAGTCACTCGAGGCTCCTAATCCCTAATCCCTAGCTACCAGTCACTAGTCACTAGTCACCCATCCAAAGGAGGCAATTATGAGTTACCTGGTATATATCAAACAGGCCGTGGCGAATTTATTCAAGCCTCCTGTGACCTCGGAGTATCCGCTGACACCGAAGACCTTCTGTCAAGGCGTCCGCGGGCGCGTGGTGAATGACGTCAGCCAGTGCATTCTCTGCGGCATGTGCGAGAGAAGCTGTCCCTCCGGCGCACTCACTGTCGATAGAAAGACAGGCGAGTGGAGGATCGATCCTTTCTCCTGCATCCAGTGCGGCGCGTGTGTGGAGGCATGCCCGAAGAAATGCCTCTCCATGGATCCGCACTATGCGATGCCGGGCCTTGAAAAGACGGAGATCATTCTGACCGCCGTCAAGAAGGAGGGCGTCAGCGAAGTCAAGAAGACTGTCGCCGCGCAGAATGCAGCCATGCTCGCGATGGATGACCGAAGCCATATCGTCAATAATGTGATGAAGTGCGTTTTCTGCGGCATGTGTGAAAGAAACTGTCCGGCGGGCGCTATCACTGTCGACCGTGCGAACCGTACATGGCGCATCGATCTGGAAGCCTGTGTGAACTGCGGTACCTGTATCGACAACTGCCCGAGAAAATGTCTCTCACTTGGCTGCTACCTAGGAAATCGGACAGAGATCACCGTTCGCGGCGTCTCGAAGATCCGAAGAAGACCCGCGGGGCAGCCCGTCATGGAGGAAGCGCAGCCGCCGGCAGCGGCACAAGCGGCTGTGGCTGACAACCACGTAAAAAATGAAATCGAAAAATGCCTCTTCTGCGGCAAGTGCGAAAAGACCTGTCCGGTGGACGCCATCACGATCGACCGCAGAAACCGTACATGGACGATCGATCGGAACAAGTGCATCACCTGCGGCGCCTGCGCGCTTGACTGTCCGGCGAAGTGCCTTTCCCTCGAAGATACATGGGGAGAAGGAGAAAATAAAGCCGCTGTCACCACCTATCAGGGCAAGGTCCTGACCCGCCGCCCGCGCGTGCGCCCAGCGCCGCCGGCACCGCAGGCAGAGCCGGCGTGTGCGCCGCAGCCGGCTCCTGCGCCGAAAGAAGACGTCCCGCAGTCGGAGAATCCGCATCATGTGAAGAATGACATCGAGAAATGCCTCTTCTGCGGACGCTGTGAGCACAGCTGTCCGATGCAGGCGATCACGATCGACCGAAAGACACGGAAGTGGACGATCGACCGCGAGAAATGCGTGG
>JAIJLI010000121.1 GCA_022722495.1 Dialister sp.
TGGTGCGGCGCATAATACTATGGAAGCGCCGTGAAGTATAAATAGAGCGATGCTCAAAAGTCGTATTCAAGTCCCGAGTCCCCAGTCCCCAGTCACTAGTCACTTCTTCATTTCAAATCCGTGATCCAAAAGCGCAGCGGCTTCCGTGAAGCGGCTGTCCCAGCCGGCGTGCATGATGACAGCGATGAGGGTCCTGCCATTCCTTGTGGCGGCTGCGGCAAGGCAGCCTTGCGCGGCGCGGGTGTAGCCGGTCTTGACGCCGATGGCACCGTCATAGGTGAAGAGGAGATGATTGGTATTCGTGCAGGGGAGATTTTTGCTCGGGCGTTCGTAGTGGACCTGCTTGCTTCGGGTAGAAACGATCTGCCGGAACTCTTTGTTTCGAAGGCCATACTGCGCGATCTTCGCCATGTCGCGGGCTGTCGAGTAGTGGTCTTCATCCGGCATGCCGTTTGCATTGACGAAGTGGGTACCGACGGCTCCGATGGCGCGGGCTTTTTCATTCATCATGGAAGCGAAATGGTTCACATTTCCGCCGATGGCTTCTGCGATGGCGGTGGCTGCCCCGTTATCAGAGATCAGCATCATCTGATAGGTGAGGTCTCCGAGACGGATCCATTCGCCGCCGCAAAGCTCGGTGGACTCGACGTTGGCGGCATTGGCGCTGACAGCGATGGCTTTGAGAGGATTTCCCTTTTCCAGAGCGAGGATGCAGGTCATCATCTTCGTCATGCTGGCAGGGTATTCCCGCTTGTCCGCATTTTTTTCATAGAGGACTTGTCCCGTCCGGGCATCGATCAGGATCGCGGCGTCGGCCGTGAGGATGGGTGCTTGCGCATTCGCGGAAAGCGTGGCGAGTGTGAAAAAGAGGAGAGTGAGAAGGCGGAAGAGCAGTTTCATTTTGGCTCCTTTCGGTAAGAACTGGGGGGCGGATCCGCGCGGGCAACGATCGGATCTGCGGTCCCTAGAAAAACAACGCAGTGACAGGGTCACTGCGTTGTTTTTTACATGGTTTGACAGGCGGGCATCGGCCCGTGTTTCTTTTCTCTTAGAGCAGGATATATTTCAGGATGAAAAGCACGGTCAGGATGTACATGAGCGGGCTGATTTTTTCTGTCTTGCCGGCGAGGGCATTGATGATGACGTAAGAGATGACGCCAAAGGAGATGCCTTCTGCGATGGAGTAAGCGAATGGCATCGCGATGATGGCGAGGTAGCATGGGATGGCTTCTGTCATGTCCGTAAAGTCGATGCCGGCTACGGCGGTGAACATCAGGAATCCGACGGTGATGAGTGCCGGTGCGGTCGCAAAGGCGGGGATGGCCATGAAGAAGGGGGAGAGGAAGAGGGAGAGGATGAAGAGGACGGCGACGGTCATCGCAGTGAGACCGGTGCGTCCACCCTCC
Source organism: Dialister sp. (assembly GCA_022722495.1). Lineage (GTDB taxonomy): Bacteria > Bacillota > Negativicutes > Veillonellales > Dialisteraceae > Dialister. The sequence goes on from JAIJLI010000121.1 coordinate 1,407, forward strand.
GAGACACCTGCTGCACTTTCGACATAGGTCGTGGTGGTGGAGACGCCGAGGACAGCGCCTGCGGTGGTGGCTACGGCGTCTGCCATGAGCGCGCCTTTGATGCGCGGCAGACGGCCCTCATTATCGAGCATATTGGCTTTGGCGGCAACGCCGATCAGTGTGCCTAAGGTATCGAAGACATCGACGAAGAGGAAGGCGAGAAGGACGACGACGAAGTTGAAGGTCGCGACTTGCGAGAAGTCGAGCTCACCGATGAGGGGAGTGATGCTGGCCGGAGCAAAGGAGGCAAGGCCGGCGGAGAGATCGGGCAGGGTGCTGAAAGCGCCGTGCGCCGGATCCGGCACATAGAGACCGGAGACTTCGCAAAGAATGCCAAGGATCCAGGTGAAGAGGATGCCCCAGAGGATATTGCCTCTCACCTTTGCGACCATGAGGAAGGCGGTGAAAAGGACGCCAAGGATGGCGAGTACGACGGTGATGCCGGTGGTATGGAAGGTACCGGCCAGCATGGCCTGCTTGAAGGAAAAGAGGGAGATCTTGGTGGCCGGGTTGCCGACGATGATCTGCGCGCCGGTCAGGCCGATGAAGCAGATGAAGAGCCCGATACCGGCAGAGACGGCTTTCTTCAGATTGAGCGGGATCGCATTGAAGATCGCTTCACGGACATTCGTGAGGGAGAGCACGATGAAGATGACACCCTCGACGAAGACGGCAGCCAGTGCCATTTCCCAAGTGTAGCCCATCTGCTTTACGACGGTGAAGGCGAAGAAGGCATTGAGCCCCATGCCCGGTGCCAGGGCGAAGGGGTAATTCGCAAAAGCGGCCATGAGGACAGTCCCCAGAAAACCGGCGATGGCGGTCGCTGTCAGGACAGCGCCCTTGTCCATACCGGCTGCGCTCATGATGGCCGGATTGACAGCCAGGATGTAAGCCATGGTCATAAAGGTGGTGATACCCGCCATGATCTCCGTCTTGACGGATGTACCGTTTTCACTCAGGTGGAAAACTCGCTCCAAAAGCCCCGTTTCTTTTTGCATGGGTATGCTCCTTTCGAAATCCATTATGGAAATTCGTACTTATTATAAGATGTTTGGAAATCAGTCGCAATAGAGAATTGGGTTGACTAGTGACAGGTGACTGGTGACTAGTAGCTAGGGATTAGGAGCCTCAAGTGACTGATGACTAGTGGCTCTCTCGCACCGTCATTTCGAGCGAAGTCGAGAAATCTTTGTTATTCGCGGTCAGGTGGGCAATGTTTGGAAAGTCCAAAACGGGAAACCTGATATCGAGAGACTTTCGGGCATCGCCCTATAAATATTTGCGGCGTAGCCGCTACTAATTTGCCTTCCCCATCGGGGAAGGGGGACCGCGTCAGCGGTGGATAGGGTGCTTTCGTAAATCGTCGACTTGAGACGCATTTTCCTACTCTCTTTCATACCGCCTGTGCCCTATCCGCCCCTTCGGGGCACCTTCCCCTAGAGGGGAAGGCTATTCATACTCGCGGCGAAGCCGCCACCTTCATTCCTACATTCCTAATTCCTCATTTGAGCAAAGCTTTCCTCCCGGATGAAGGAACCGCACGCCCCGTGGGCTAACCCTTACCCCATATGCTACAATAGATATAATCAATCAAACGAAAGAAGGTCAATCGAAATGAGCGTATGCAATCTGTGTCCGCGCGCGTGCAAGGTGGTGCGCAGGGAGAGCATCACGGGCGAGGGTCAGCTCGGCTACTGCCAGAGCGGGATGCTGCCGGTGATCTCCCGCGCGGCTCTTCATCACTGGGAGGAGCCGTGCATCGCAGGGACGCGCGGGGCGGGGACGGTCTTTTTCGCCGGGTGCAATCTGTCCTGCGTGTACTGTCAGAACTATGAGATTTCCGAAAGAAGAAAGGGCATCGAGGTCTCCGTCGAGCGGCTGCGGGAGATCTACTTCGAGCTCATTGCCCAAGGGGCGCATAATATCGATCTTGTGACGCCGACGCATTACACCCATGCGATCTTCCAGAGTCTTCGCGAGCCGCTGCCGGTGCCGGTCGTTTATAACTGCGGCGGCTATGAGAGCGTGCATACCGTGGCCTTTCTGCGCAAGAAGGTACAGTGCTGGCTGCCGGATCTCAAGTATTATGATGCGGAGATATCCGGGAAATACAGTGATGCGCCGGACTACTTCGAAAGGGCGAGCGCAGCCATCGAGCAGATGTTCAAAGAGACAGGGCCCTATGTGATCGGGGCGGATGGCATCTTGCAGAGGGGCGTCCTCATCCGCCATTTGATCCTTCCCGGTCAGGTGGAGGACACGAAACGGATCCTCGAGTATGTGGCGGAGACGTTCGAGCCGGGAGACGTCCTTTTCAGCCTCATGCGTCAGTACACGCCCTGCGGCCGCGCGGCGGAATTTCCGGAGATCGATCGCAGGATCACGGATGAAGAATACGAGGCGTGCGAGTCCTATATGGAGGAGCTCGGCATCATCGATGGCTACGTGCAGCAGAAGGAGAGCGCGGAAGCGGCCTTCATCCCTGCTTTTGATGGGACGGGCGTTTTGAAATCATAAATCAGTAAAAAAACCAGATCTCACATACGTGAGGTCTGGTTTTTAGGTTCGGCGGGGCGCCTTTTGATTACGTTTGAAAGCTTCGATTGAATGAGAAATTAGAAATGAGAAATGCGAAATGGTGGTGCGGCGCATAAGAATCAGAAGCGCCGCAGAATTTTGATAGTGCTTCACGATATCGTCATCTCAAGTGGATCCCTCGATCTTCTTTGCAGAACGGTCAGCGTGCTAACTGCGCTGCTTCAATCACCGCTTGCTTCTAATCCCTAATCCCTAATCCCTAGCTACCAGCCACAAGCCTCCAGTCACTGATCCAAAATTTCCGCGAAGCGCTTCACAGGGGCCATGGGCGCCCGGTGCGCACCGATCTCTTTTTCCATCCACACGACGTCGTACCAGCGGTCGAATTTATATCCGCTCTTTTTGAAGTTGGCGACAAGGTCGTAGCCCATATGGCTGTGGAAATCGACGCTGTTCGTATCCACATAGGGATCGGGCGTGGCGGGATAGGTGATGCAGGCGTAGAGCGTGACGATGCCCTGTGCGCGAAGATAGGTCTCAAGGGCTTCGTAGAGCTTGCGTCCCGCGCCGGTGTGACGGGCCTCCTCAGCGATGTAGATGGATGTCTCGACATTCCAGTCATAGGCGGGGCGGGTATGGAAGGCGCTGGCATAGACGTAGCCTATGATCTTTCCTCCCTGCTCTGCGACGAGGTAGGGATAGGCTTCAAGGGTGGTCTGGATCCGGCGTCGGAATTCTTCTTCGCTGGGGACTTCGTATTCAAAGGTGATGGCGGTCTTTGTGACGTAGGGGGCATAGATCGCAAGCAGCGCCGCTGCGTCATCGGGCGTCGCGGTGCGGATGGTGATGGAAGAGGATGTCATAGGAAGCCTTTCTGAAGATGCAATGACTTTTTGGGGATAGCACCATGGGCGCAGTATCAGCCCGCCGTCTCAAATGCGGTTTTTCGCTTTTTCCATAAAAGGCTTTGCTTCTACGACGAAGCGGATATGTTCGGCCTCGCCGATTTCTCCACCTTCGTCATAGGCGATCAGGTGGAGGGTGATCTTCTTCCCTTTGACGACTGTGACGGTGGCTTCGGCGCGGACGGTGCTGCCGACGAGGGTGGGCTGCTTGTGGGCAAGGCCGATGAAGCCGCCGACGGTGGTTTCGCCTTCGGCGAGACCTTCCTTCACCGCATCGCAGGCGGCTTCTTCCATGAGAGCCGAGAGGACGGGGGTCGCGAGGACGGGGAGCGAGCCGCTTTTTACCACTTTCGCGGTATCATTTTCTGTGACGATCTTGGTGGCAGTGCCTTTCATTCCGATGGTGATGGACATGGGGATTCTCCTTTTTATCATAGATATCGATTGACCTGTTGGGATTGTTAGGGAAACACTGATTCTGTGATTGAATCAGCGTTTCCCTAGCTACTTCATTGTACCACGGACTATTATATATTTACATATGATATAATGGGTAGAGTAAAAAATAGAGACATCTGTCTCGGATAGGGGTGCTGTGTGGAAGACAACGACACAGAGATTTCTCAAAAAGAAGCGAAGAAGAAAGGTGTGCGCATCGCGCTCGGTATGGCGGCGGGGCTGGCCATCGCCCTCCTGGGCGGCTGGTATTTCTATGCGGCAGACCACGGGACGCGCAGCGGAAAGACGCAGGTCAGGATCGAAAAGAATGCGACGGGAGGCGATATCGCATCCCTTTTGGAAAAGCAGGGCGTCATACGAAGTGCTGTGCGCTTCCGCCTCTATGCCCGCCTTCTGGGGGAAGGAAATCAGCTGCAAAGCGGGGACTATGTGCTCGAAAAGGGGCTGACGATCCGGGACGCCATCGATGCCTTAAAGCATGGGAAGACGGAGGCATACTTGGTCACGGTACCGGAAGGCTCCACCGTGCATCAGATCGGAAGGCTCCTTGCGGAAGCGGGCATCGAAGGGGCAGCAGACTTTGAGGCCGAAGCGGCGACCTATGGCCCCTTGAAATACCAGTACGGCCCTTTCGCGGTACCGATCAAGGCAGAAGGATTTCTCTTCGCAGATACGTACAGCATCCCCAAGGAGTACACGGCGCGCCAGATCTTGGATCTCATGTATCGTCATACCGATGAAATGCTGACGTCGGACATCCGAAAGAGAGCGGAGGCGAAGCACATGACACTGCATGATCTTTTCACGATCGCCTCGATGGTGGAGCGCGAGGCACGTTTTCCGGAGGATCAGGTGCCGATCGCCTCCGTCATGCTGAAGCGCCTTTCCATCGGCATGCCGCTCCAGATTGATGCGACGATCCAGTATGCCTTGGGCGAGCAGAAGGCGGAGCTGACCATCGCGGATACGCGCATCGACTCGCCGTACAATACGTATACGCACCCCGGCCTTCCGCCGGGGCCGATCGGCAGCCCGGGACTTTCTGCCATAGAGGCGGTGCTTACTGCCGAGCCGGGTGACTACCTCTACTACGTCGCGCAGGCTGACGGGCATCATGTATTTACGAGATCCTACGAAGAACACCAGCAGGAGACGGAGAATATTTATGGATCCAGTTCTTGAAGCACTGAAGAAAGAGTTAGAGATCGAAGCCGGCCGTGACCAGGTCCCCATCATCCGAGGCCCGGAGCGCTCGCTCCTCCTTTCGGCCGCCGAGAAGGCTTCGCCGAAGCGTATCCTTG
>JAIJLI010000122.1 GCA_022722495.1 Dialister sp.
GAGGCCTGCGAGGTCTTCTGCCTTGACAGGAGCCGCGGAGATCTCGATGCCATCGGTAGAGAGCTGGCTGGCAAATTCGCCCATCAGCCAGTTGACAGCAGCCTTCGGCTCTGCGCCGCAAGCGACGCAGGCTTCGAAGTAGTCAGCGGTAGCTTTGTCATTCGTCATGAAGACAGCGTCGGCATCCGAGATACCGAAGTCTTTCATATAGCGCGCTTTTCTGGCATCCGGCAGCTCCGGCAGAGATTTTCTGATCTCTTCGATGTATTCATCAGAGACGGTGAAGGGGACGAGGTCCGGTTCCGGGAAGTAGCGGTAATCATTCGCTTCTTCCTTGGTACGCATGGACTTGGTGACGCCCTCTTTTTCGTCCCAGGTTCTTGTTTCCTGGATGACCTTGCCGCCTTCTTCGAGAAGCTCAGCCTGACGCATCGCTTCATACTCGATCGCACGTTCTACGCCCTTGAAGGAGTTGATGTTCTTGATCTCTGTCTTGGTGCCGAGCTCTTTCTGACCGACAGGACGGACAGAGACATTCGCATCGCAGCGCAGGCTCCCTTCTTCCATGCGGCAGTCGGAAATACCGACGTACTGCAGGATCGCACGCATCTTTTCCATGTAAGCAACGGCTTCTTTGGCAGAGCGCATATCCGGCTCGGATACGATTTCCAGAAGCGGCGTGCCGGTACGGTTATAGTCGACCAGCGAATAATCGGAATCGGTGATGGAGGTGCCGTGATGGACGAGTTTCCCGGCATCTTCTTCCATATGGGCGCGTGTGATGCGCAGGCGCTTTACTTCGCCGTCGACTTCGACATCGAGATAGCCGTGTTCACAGATTGGCAGGTCGAACTGTGAGGTCTGGAAGTTCTTCGGGAGGTCAGGGTAGTAATAGTTTTTGCGGTCGAATTTGCTGAAGCGGGAGATCTCGCAGTTCAGTGCGAGGCCGGCGCGGACAGCGTATTCGAGGACTTTCTTATTCAGGACCGGCAACACGCCCGGCAGACCGAGACAGACAGGGCATACATTGGTATTCGGATCTGCGCCGAAGGATGTCTTGCAGCTGCAGAAGATTTTGGTGGTGGTCTGAAGCTCGGTATGGACTTCAAGGCCGATGACTACTTCATATTTCATTCCTTGATCTCTCCTTTTGGCGCGGTTTTGGTGAATTCAGGATGAGCCTGTTCGAAGGTGTAGGCTGCCTGCAGGATGGTTTCTTCAGCGAGCGTCTTGCCGATGAGCTGCATGCCGAGCGGCATGCCGTCTTTGAAACCGACCGGAATGGAAATGGACGGTGCGCCGATGAGATTCACCGGTACGGTGCAGATATCTTCCATGTAGAGGGACAGCGGATCGGAGAAGGCTCCGAATTTGAACGAAGTACCGGAAGCCGACGGTGCTGCGATGACATCGCAGAGCTTGAAGGCTTCGTCGAATTCCTGTTTCAGGAGGGTGCGGACTTTGAGCGCTTTCAGATAGTACGCATCATAGTAGCCTGCAGAGAGGACGTAGTTCCCGAGCATGATGCGGCGCTTCACTTCTTCACCGAAGCCCTGGCTTCTGGTCTTGATATACATATCGATGATATCTTCACCCGGTGCACGGAAGCCGTAGCTGACGCCGTCATAGCGGGCGAGGTTCGAGCTGGCTTCTGCCGGTGCGATGATGTAGTAGACAGAGACACCGCTATTGATATGCGGGATGGAGACAGGGACGATCTCCGCGCCTTCCTTGCGGTAGAAATCAAGAGCCGCATCGATCGCTGCCTTGGTCTCTTCCTTGATGCCTTCACCGAAGAATTCCTTCGGTACGCCGATCTTCATGCCCTTGACATCGCGGACGAGGGCTTTCTTGTAGTCCTTCTTTTCCTGCGGGATGGACGTGGAGTCGCGCGGATCATGGCCAGCGATCGCATTGAGGACGATGGCTGCATCGGTGACGTCTTTGACGAGCGGTCCGATCTGGTCAAGGGACGATGCGAAAGCCAGAAGGCCGTAACGGGAAACAAGGCCATAGGTCGGTTTCAGACCGACGATGCCATTGAAGGACGCCGGCTGACGGATAGATCCGCCCGTGTCCGAGCCGAGGGACCAGATGGCTTCATTCGCTGCGACAGCTGCCGCAGAGCCACCGGAGGAGCCGCCCGGTACATAGTCCGTATTCCACGGATTGCGGGAAGGTCCGAAGGCGGAGCGCTCCGTCGAAGAGCCCATGGCGAATTCATCCATATTCGTCTTGCCCAGAGAAATATAGTCTTCCCCTTTCAACTTTTCGATGACAGTCGCATCATACGGGGATACCCAGTGTTCAAGCATGCGGGAGGCCGCGGTGCAGGTCTCGCCTTTGATGCACATATTATCTTTGATCGCGCCCGGGATACCGGCAAGATCGGAGATCTCTTCTCCGGCGGCGATCTTTGCATCGACCTTTGCTGCGACAGAGAGCGCACTCTCATCAGAGGTAGAAAGGTAAGCATGGATGTCCCCTTCTACGCTGTTACGATGCGCGATGATTTTCTTTGTGAGTTCGACAGCGGAGATTTCCTTTTTCACCAGCTGTTCATGGAGATCATGAATCGTGTATTTCACTCGGCTGCCTCCTTAAATAATCTTCGGCACTTTGAAATAGCCGTCTTCCTTTTCCGGCGCATTCATAAGTGCTTCTTCATTCGTAAAAGACTGATGCGGGACGTCTTCGCGCATGACATTGTACTGCTCGACGGCATGCACGGTCGGCGCTACATCAGTCGTATCATACTGGTTCAGTTCTTCCATGTAGGTGAGGATGCTGTTCATGGAGTCTCTCATCTTTTCCAGGTCTTCGTCCGCAAAGGACAGACGGGAAAGAAGAGCGATCTTCTGAGCTTCTTCTGTCGTGATTTTCATAGATACACTTCCTTACTCAAATTGATGGATAATAGAGAATCCTTATCAGATTATAACACAAATGAAGCGAGCTTTGCAGAAGAAATCGGGCGTCTTGTGACGAGTGCCCGCCCGCCACGCCTTCTAGCCCCTTCCCTTGGAAGGGGCAGGCGAGCGCAGCGAGACGGGGTTGGCTGCGCCTATGCGGGAAAGGCGGGAAGGGAATACGATAAAGAGACGGCAGACCTCAGGTGTCTCGATGTTTCAAGGCATAAAAAAAGCAGCCCGATGGCTGCTTTTCATTTTTCCTATTACAATACCTGCGAAAGGAAAGCTTTCGTGCGTTCCTCTTTCGTATGCTCGAAGACATCCAGCGGGCGACCTTCTTCGACGATGACGCCGCCATCAATGAATAGGACGCGGGAGCCGACTTCTCTGGCGAATCCCATTTCATGTGTCACGACGACCATGGTCATGCCCTCTTCTGCGACTTCACGCATGACATCCAAGACTTCATGCACCATTTCCGGATCTAGCGCCGAGGTCGGTTCATCGAAGAGGAGCGCTTTCGGCTTCATCGCGAGCGCGCGGGCGATAGCGACACGCTGCTGCTGCCCACCGGAGAGCTGCGGAGGCTTGTAGTCTGCCTTGTCTTCCATCCCGACTTTTTTGAGGAGCTGCATACCGCGGTCATAGGCTTCCTTCTTGGAGATCTTTCTGACCTTCATCGGCGCGAGCATCAGATTCTGAATGACAGTCATATGCGGAAAAAGGTTGAATCGCTGAAAGACCATGCCGACTTCCGTGCGGACTTCATTGATATTCTTTTCTCCATTGACAGGCACCCCGTCGAATGTGATGGATCCCGTCGTCGGTGTTTCAAGCCCATTGATGCAGCGCAGCAGCGTACTCTTCCCCGAGCCGGAAGGTCCGATGATGACGACGACTTCCTTCTCCTTGACTTTGACGCTGATATCTTTCAAAACCGTCAGATCGCCGAATTTTTTGCTGATGTGGGTGATTTCTATCAGATTCTTTTCTTCTGCCATTTATTTTTTCTCCAACATTGCTACCACTCTGGAAATCGCCAGCGTCATGATGAGGTACAGGACAGCGACGGTGGACCATATCTCAAAGGAGCCATAGGTCTGCGCGATGATGAGCTGTCCGCGGCGGGTCAGTTCTTCGAAGCCGATGACGGAAACCAGCGAGGAATCCTTCAGCATTGCGATGAATTCATTGCCGAGCGGCGGCAGGATATTTCGTACAGCCTGCGGCAGGATGATATAATACATGGTCTGCCACCAGGAAAGGCCGAGCGAACGCCCCGCTTCCATCTGCCCCACATCGATCGCCTGGATGCCGGCGCGGAAAATCTCAGATACATACGCGCCGCTATTGATCCCGCAGGCAGCGACGGCCGCCACGAATGGCTCCACGCGATGCCCCGTCACGATCGGGAGAGCGAAATAGATCAGGAAGATCTGTACCAGAAGCGGCGTACCACGGATACAGTCTGCATAGATCGCAGCCAGGATGCGCAGCACCTTCACCTTGCAGATACGCGCGATACCGACGAAAAGGCCGATGCAGAAGCCGATGAAAACACTGACCGCCGTGATCTCGATAGTGACGCCCGCGCCCAAGAGAAGGATAGGTAGTGCTTTTTCGATAAGTTCAAAATCCATGTTTCATTCTCCTTACTATATATGCATGCGCCATGCATGCTTCGATTTCATTTTATTGTACAATTTTACGGAGAGGATAGTCAATAGGAAGCAGGATTTTATTGTATAAAAATACAAAAACTGGAAGCAGGAAAGCGGGCATACGTGCGCTGTAACCGCTAGCCCCTTCCCTTGGAGAGGGCAGGCGAGCGAAGCGAGCTGGGGTTGGCTTCACGTATGTCGCAAAGGCGGGAAATGGATACGATGGAGACATATCAGATGTCTGGTGTCATTCCGCCTTCCCTGGTCACCCACCTTCGCCCCTCAAGCCATGCACGCAGCAAAAAAGACGCCGCGATTTCTCGCAGCGCCTTCCTATGCCGAATTATTTGGACAGTTCTGGGAACCAGAGACCGATTTCTCTCTCTGCAGTTTCTACTGCATCGGAAGCATGGACAACATTTTCATCGATGGAAGTAGCGAAGTCGCCGCGGATGGAGCCAGGAACAGCTTCGAGCGGGTTGGTAGCGCCGTTGATCTGACGAACAGCTGCGACAGCGTTTTCACCTTCGATGACCATAGCCAGTACCGGACCGGAGGTGATGAAGTCGATGAGAGCTTTGAAGAAGCCTTTGCCTTTGTGTTCAGCATAGTGTTCTTCAGCGAGTTCTACCGGGACCTGAATCATTTTGATCGCATGAATGGACAGACCTTTTCTTTCGAAGCGGGAGATTACTTCGCCGCAGATGTGTTTCTTCACGCCGTCCGGCTTTACGAGTACGAGAGTTTTTTCAATGTTAGCCATAATAGCCTCCTTAAAAAGAATGCATTTCTGCTGCGATTTCACGCAGCTTTTTTACACGCTCCTCCGTGGAAGGATGCGTAGAAAACAGATTGGCCACGCCGCCGACTCCGGCAAGCGGATTGATGATGAAAAGGCCGCTGGTCGCCGGCTTTGCATCGGGGATGACACGATGATGGGCGTAGTCATCGAGCTTCAAGAGCGCGCTGGCAAGAGCCAGAGGCTTCCCGCAGATCCTTGCACCTGAAGCATCCGCCATGTATTCGCGGGAACGCGACAGGGCGAACTGGATGAGAGAAGCTGCAAGCGGCGCGATGACGATGGTCACGATGAGGGCGATTGGATTCGACCGGTTGCCGTCTTCATCTCTGGCCGTACCGAAGATCGCTGCCCACTGCGCTATATTTGCGATGTAAGAGATCGCGGTCGCTATCGACGCCGACAGGGTCATGATGAGCGTATCACGATGTTTGACATGGGATAATTCGTGGCTGATGACCCCCGCTAGCTCATCGCGGTTCAGCATGGAAAGGATGCCCTCCGTCACTGCGACAGCCGCATGTTCCGGATCTCGTCCCGTAGCAAAAGCATTCGGCACATCGGTCGGAATGACATAGAGACGCGGCATCGGAAGCTCCGCCTTCCGGCAAAGCTCTCGCACCAGCTCATAGAGCTCAGGCACCTGCGATTCGGCCAAAGGCTGGGCATTGTAAGCGCGAAGCGCCATCTTGTCCGAATTCCAGTATGTGTAGAAATTGATTGCCAGAGAAATGAGAAACATGGTCATCGCGCCGTTCTGACCACCTACGACACCGCCGATAGCCATCAGGATCAAGCTGAGCAGTGTCAGAAGCATGACTGATTTGACTCTGTTCATACAGAAGACCTCACTTTATAGAATTTTATGAATGTACGTGAAAATAAAAAATGGTCGGAACGACATGATTCGAACATGCGACCTCTACCACCCCAAGGTAGCGCTCTACCAAGCTGAGCTACGTCCCGACGATTACTACATGGAATAGGATACACAATTTGGACGGATTTGTCAAGGTGGACGGGATGAGAGGTTCAAGGCTTGCCTCTTGGGAGATGTCCTTTGTTCTTCAAATGACGCATCTCTCCTCATCCGCCTTCCCCGCCGGGGAAGGCTTCGAAAGAGGAATACCGCAAGCGTGATCCTCCAACGTCTGCGGCCTACAATCCCAGTGCGATCTCCCATCTTGCCTTGAAGTCGGCAAATGCACCCCGAGCCTCTTTCTCGTCTTTTCCTTTGAGGGAATAGTAGATCTTGATCTTCGGCTCCGTGCCG
>JAIJLI010000123.1 GCA_022722495.1 Dialister sp.
CCCTGAACCCTGAACCCTGAACCCTTTTCACAACAAAACGCGCCAGACGTCTCACGACATCCGGCGCGTTTTTGATTAAAATCCTTTGGCACGCATCCGTTTTTCCCACCAGTCGAAGAAGAAGGTGAGAAGGATGGCCATCGCCCAGTAGGCGATGGCATCCGCGATGTACGGCTCGGTGCGGCGGTTGTAGAGGGCAGAGAAGATATCCGCCTTGGCAAACATGTCCACCACCTTGACCGTGAAGACGAGGGCCAGGAGTTTGATGGTCTTTAAGTAGTAGGTGAAGAAGGTCGGAAGTGCCACGACGAAAGCCTGCGGCAGGACGATACGGGTGAAGGCATGGTAGGGAGTCATGCCCATAGCGACAGAGGCCTCATACTGCCCCGGATCGACAGAGCGGAGCGCACCGCGGATATTCTCGGACTGGTACGCCGTATTGTAAAGGATGAAGGTCGCATAGACTGTCCAGTACGGGCTGACGTCGAAGGGCTTCACGGTATGGCCAAGGATCGCCGAAAGGATCGGCGCGAGAAGGAAGGGCAGGGAGTTGTACACGATGAAGAGCTGCACGATGCCCGGCACGGCACGGAAGAAGGAGATGAGGACGGTGAAGATGCCATTCAGCAGGCGTCCCCCGCGCAGGCGGAGCACCGCGATGAGAGAGCCGAAGACGATGCTCGCGATGATGATGACAAAGGCCATGAAAAGGGTATTCGGGATCGCGCCCGCGATGAAGAGGAGCGCGGTCGGCAGGATTTCAAAATCGATCATACGGCTCTCCTTTCTTTAGGGCTGTTCCATTTCTGGAACATATGAAATGCGATCTCCACCAGAATGACCAGTGCCCAGTAGATGAGGGCGACAGCACAGTATGTCTCCAGCTTGCCCTGCCCGTAGTGTGCATTGATGATGAGACCGGCGCGGCCCATGAGGTCTACGACCCCGATGAAGTACATGATGGAGGTATCCTTCAGGATATTGATGGATTCATTCACAAGACCGGGAAGTGCGACCGGCAGTGCCTGCGGTGCAATGATAGAGACGACGCGATGGAAAGGGGAAAGCCCGAAGACCATCGCGGCCTCGTGCTGTCCGCGGGAAACGGAAAGATAGGCGGGACGGATGATCTCTGCGATCACCGGTGTGTAGTGGAAGGTGAGCGCGATCAGGACGTAGGCCGTGAGCGGCCAGCCATCAGGACTGATGCCGAGCATCCGCACGATCACCGGCAGTACGAAGTACACGACGTAGAGATCGAGAACGAATGGCATGCTGCGGTTGTACGAGAGCCAGATGCTGCAGAACTGGCTGAGCAGCGGCACCTTTGCGATGCGCACGACAGCGACCAGGCTGCCCAGCACAAGGCAGAGCAGGATGGATAAGGCGATCACTTCCATCGTAAACGGGAGTGCCGACGAGAGCCTTGGGAAGAGCCCAAGGAAGTAGGATAGATCGAATGTAAGCATAGTAATGGACCTTATAATGACAGACGGGGGACCGGGAGCGGGAAGGCTTTCCCTTCTATCCCTCTTCCCTCTTCAGCATGCGCTGGAGGAACTGCTGTGTCTTTTCTTCTTTCGGATGGGTGAAGAGATCTTCCGGTCTCCCTGTCTCGATGACAAGCCCGTCAGACATGAAAACGACCTTCGAAGATACTTCGCGCGCAAAATGCATCTCATGCGTCACGATGATCATGGTGATACCGAGCGTCGCGACCTCTGCGATGGTATCAAGCACTTCACCGACAAGCTCAGGATCCAGCGCAGATGTCGGTTCATCGAAGAGGATGACATCCGGACGCGGTGCAAGAGCACGGGCGATGCCGACACGCTGCTGCATGCCGCCGGACAGCTCGGACGGATACATCTTCGCATAGTCAGCCATATGGACACGCGCGAGCTCCTGCATCGCGATCTCCTCGGCCTCCTTCTTGCTCTTGCCGTAGCCATAGATGAGGCCCTCGGTCACATTCTCCAGGACATTCTTATTCCGGAAAAGATTGAACTGCTGGAAGACCATCGTCGACTTGCGGCGCAGACGCTGCACCTCGCCTTTGGTGATATGAGAGAAATCCACGGACACGTCGCCCATGGTGAGCTTGCCTTCCTCCGGCTGTTCCAGATAATTCAGGCAGCGCAGAAAGGTGGTCTTCCCCGTCCCCGAAGGGCCAAGGATAGAGACGACATCACCTTTTTCCACTTCCAGGCTGATGTCTTTCAGGACTGTATGCTTCCCGAAAGATTTACGTATATGTTCTGCAGTCAATATGCAAGACATGGTGTACCTACCTTTCCAAAATTTGATGCAAGATCAAAGGATGCTACGCTTTGAGGCTCTGTTTGGCTCACGGCTCGCGTATCAGGATCGCCGCAAGCCGGTAAGGAAACACGGATGCCATCGTTATCAGGCTGCCTTTAAAAAAATAAATCCTCCGTCCCGGTAAAGGGACGGAGGATCCGTGTTCCACCCAATTTCACTTCTGCCTCTTCGCAGAAATCTCGGTGAGTCTTCTGACTCCATGCTGTAACGGGCGATCCCGGACGGCCTACTGGCTTCAGCGCATCTGCTCAGAGAGGCACTTCCAACCAATTCCCGCACTCCTTTCCACCCGCCGGAGCTCTCTTTCGCGGTTCCATCGCTGTACTCTCTCTCTTCCTCGCAAAATAGATGATTTGTGTGTACTATAGCATAGCAGCAGAAGGGGCGCAAGAGAATGAATGTTCTCACTATGGACACAAAGACTGCCATTGCCCGCCATTTCCATATTTGCCCCCATGGAGCGCCGCTCCCAAACCCTTGAACCATGGCCTTGATATATATATAATATATAAATATATCGAACTCATCGAATCGAGGATCTCTTATGAAAATTTCCATCATCGGTGCGGGAGCGACAGGACTCGCTGCCGCCGCCTACCTGCATCTCATCTCCGTCCCCTTCACGATCTACGTCAGAAACGAAGAGAAGAGAAAGCTCTGGGAGACGCATCCGCTCAATGTCAGCGGCAAGGTGAATACCTCCCTCTACCTGCCCATGGCGCGCTCGCTCAAAGAAGCCTGCGAGGCCGACATCCTTCTTGTCTTCACCCGCGCGGGCGATCATGAGGCTGTCACCGAGGAAGTGATGCCCTACATGAAAAAGGGGCAATGCCTGCTCTTCCTGAACGGCTGCTGGGGCGCGGTGAAGGCCTACCGTGCCTTCCAGAAAGCGCAGGGAGCCGTGCCGATCACCATCGGTGAGACGGCAAATATGCCTTTCATCGCTGCGCTCTCCTCCGACCACACCTCGCTTCATTTCAAAGCCATGAAAGACGAGATCGCCTACTCCGCCATCGGGGAAGAAGCCCTGCTGAGCGAGCTCCTGCACAAGCTCGCGCCGAAGGTGACACGCGTCTCTTCGCCAGCCGCGACCTCGCTCTCCGCGACGAATCCCATCATTCACGTGACGCAGTGCCTCTTCAATCTTTCCCGCATCGAAAACGGGGAGGACTTTGATTTCTTCGGAGCCCCCCTCACGAAGTGCACGGCCGCCTTCATGGAAGAGTGTGACAAGGAGCGCCTCGCCATCGGAAAAGCCCTCGGTCTGGAGCTAGCGCCCCTTCTTGCCACGCTGAACTCCTTCTGGGGTACCCGCGCCGGAACACTCTATGAAGCGCTCACGGAAAACCCATCGTACTTGGCCGTCAAAGGCCCGACGACGCTTGCGAGCCGCTACATCACCGAAGACCTTCCCTGCGGTCTGACCAGCCTTCTCGACCTCTCGGACATGATGCACGTGGACTGCCCCCACATCACCGCTCTCGTCTACACCATGGCGCTCTACCTCCGCCAGCCCTACCGCCCCTTCCTCACCCTGCAGGATCTGCGCGTGCTGAAAGGATTGAAATGAGGCGGCATGACCGGAAGCGATCGGCTGATCATTCCTCATTTTCCCTATGCCCATCCACCTGAACTTTTTTAGGAGCATCCATTATGAAACTATTTATCACCGCCCTTCTCCTTATGGCAGGCACATTCTCTCCTGTCTGTGCCGCAAACTGGGTCCCGCTCCCTGCGAGCGAAAGTGCCGAAGTCGACACCGACTCCTACGTCGACAGCGGCGTCCGCGCATCGATGGACCTGAAACTCTCCCTTGACGGCACATCTGTCATTTCCACCATGGAATTTGACAAGGACCGCCGCACCTACCACATTGCGGCGGTGAAGGCCCTTGCTGCTGACGGAAGCATCCAGGAAAGCACCCGCTTTTCTGACGACAGCTGGAGCCCGCTCCTGCCCAATTCCTTCGGAAGGAATGTGTATACCCACTTCATCGAGCAGCCGATCCCCCATTTCACGAATCCCCAATGGCTCCCTCTCTTCAAAGAAAGCGGCGTGAAATTTCACGGCAGCACCTATGACATCGAGAAGCAGACGCTCCGCTATAAGAATGGCTACGCCACCTTCTTCCTCCGCATCGCCTACCCGTGGAAGGACCAAGACTTCTCTCAGGTCATCTATCATGTCCGCATGGACGTGCCGAATAAAAAGGTGCAGACCCTTTCCATGACAGAATATGATTTTGATGGTAAAATAAAAAACCATGGACGAGGCTCCACCGAGCGCGCCCCCATCCTCCCCGACACCCCGATGGACCAAGTCCACCGCTACATCAAGGGCGAAGTCGATGCGGGAAGATTGAAGTGACAGATAGGCATCCGGTCATCGCTCCTTCCTCGTATCGTCATCTAAAATGCGGCGAAGCCGCCACCTTCATTCCTCATTCCTAATTTTCTTGAACCTTGAATCCTGAACCCTGAATCCTGAACCCTGAATCCTGAACCCTGAATCCTGAACCCTGAATCCTGAACCCTGAATCCTGAACCCTGAATCCTGAACCCTGAACCCTGAACCCTGAACCCTGAACCCTGAACCCCATTTCCGAGGTATCCCATCCATGCCACGCATTTATACATCTGCCCTTTCCGCAGCCGCTTCTGAAGCGTGCTACGCCGCTTTTCTGACAGGCAGCCTTCCTACGGAGGGCTGCTTCCTTGTGTCAGGCCCCCATCTTTTTCTGATGGATACTCTTCCGCCTCTCCCCGAAGGGCGCGGCGTCCCCGTCTCCTTCGGGCCTGTCAGCTGGATCCGCTCCGGCATCTCTTCCCAGATGCAGAGCATCTCCGTCTACCGTGCCTTTCTTTCCGGCCGTCGCCTCCCTGCCGGGACTGCGCTGGCGGCAGGAAAGGATGGCATCACTGTCTTCCCTGCTGAGCTCTATGAGGCTGACCTCGGAAAGATGGAGCCCTTCTCGCTCTCCTTTGATCCGCTCGAAGAGGTACTGACCCCGCAGGAAGCGGCGAAGCTCTACCATGTCGATGCCAAGCGCATCCAGTGGGACTGCGAACACGCCGGTGAAGGCGCCGTCTTTTCCCTCGCTGAGACACGCCGCTCCGGAAACACATGGCTCCTCACGAGAAATGCCGCTCTTCGCGTCTACGAAGGAAAGGAAATGCCAGCCTATGCCATCGATCCCCTTCTCCTCGTCTTCTCCACGGTCGAAGCCTCCCACATCTGGAACCGCGACAGCAGCGTCGTCAGAAGCGCGGCGGGCGGTGCCGGCCACGCCGCCGCCCGCATGCACGAAGGCGACCGCAGGAAATCCGGCCGCATCTGGCTCGTCCGCCGTGAAGCTATGGAGCGGCTCTTCGGTCAGTCCCTCCCCGAGCGCATGGCTGAGGCCATGCGGTTCGTCAAATAACAAAAAGAGGCGGGCTAGACGCATCCGTCCGCCCGCCTCTTTTTCTGTCATCGCCTCCTATCCGGGAATGAGATCCGATCACGGATAAGAGGCATCTCCTTCATAAAAAAACCGCACCCTGCTCATCCCGGGGTGCGGTTTTCTGATTCTTATTCGTCTTCTTCCTCATCATCGACAAAGATCTGCTGTGCCGCTTTATAGCTGAGAGACGTATTTCCCTTCGGCGTTTTCAGAAGGATCGGCCCTTCGTAAGGCTCCTTTTCCAGCACGGTAACGGGCATATCGATCTCGATCCCCTTACTCTGGATATAGTCCATCAGGCTGTAGTCCTCCATGACACGGCGCACATGGGTCTTCTCGCCCTCCTCCAGCTCGACAAGGACGCGGCTCGTGATGCCGCTCCTGCTGCCATCCACACGCGGGATCGGATCACCGTGCGGGCAGTACTCCGGATTTCCCAGATATGCATCGAGCTTGCTGCAGAGCTCCTCATTCGTATGATGCTCGAGGCCTTCTGCCAGCTCATGGGCTCCGCTCCATGAGAAATGCAGACACTTCACCAAAAAGACCTCCCACAGCGCATGATACCGCATAAGGCGTCCGGCTTCCCTGCGTCCCTTCTTCGTCATCCGGCTGCCTTTGTAGGCGGTGTAATCCACGTAGCCCTGCTTCTGCAGCTTTGCAATCATTTCGCTGACAGACGGCGGCGATACATGAAGCATCTCGGAGAGCTCCTTATTCGTCACCAGTTCATGGCTTTCGCTGATGATGTAAATGGCCTTTAAGTAGTCTTCCTTCCCTGATGTCATATCCATCCTTCTTTCTGGAAGAGAGGAAATAAAAATCCCTCATCCCCTAAATTTTTATGCCTAACGATTCATTGTAGATATTATA
>JAIJLI010000124.1 GCA_022722495.1 Dialister sp.
TTACCAGCGTTCTCACCCGTCTGAGGGGTACGCATAATCTTACGATACTTACTAGTTCCTTGTCCCATAGTCAATCAGTTTTTTAAAGGGTTAATAATTATTTTTTTGACGATGCAAAGGTACGGCTTTTTTAGGGAACCGCCAAAAATCAGGGTGTGATAAGCCCCGATTTTCAGCAGCTCCAGATTCCAGATCCCGTTAATAATCCTAACTCATAATTTTGAAAAAGAGAAACCATAGTTTTACAGATCACAAACCATAGTTTTAGAGATAACTTACCCCCATAGCTTTGCAGATCGCAAACCATGACTCCCCATCAAAGACCTATCACAATAACAGTTATCACAGTTTCTCAAAACACTTTTCTTTTTCTCATTCCAGAACTAACTATATATATTATATATTTATAATAATAATATATATAGTTAAATTCTATTTAACATTTTCCTTCCCTTCAGATACCCCCTCCGTAAAAACTGTGATAACTGTTATTGTGATAGCTGTGATGTGAGGATGAAAGTTCCACAAATCACCGAATGAAGAATAATAGACTACAAAAAAAACAAGTCAATTGCACAATTTTGTCTCGTTTATGTAGAAAAACAACTCCGTAGTTGCGTTTTCTCGTAAAAATCAGTTATCTTTGTAGGCGAAATGGCATTCCTGCAATGGATGAATAGCCATGTTCTTATAAGTGTAACGATAAAAAAATAAGATATGCCAGTACAAAGTGAAGCTGCCCTCGAAAACGGACTTATAGATACTCTTCAAAAGATGAACTACGAGTATGTTCATATTGAAGAGGAGAAGAACTTGTCTGCCAATTTCAAGAAACAGTTGGAGAAACACAACAAGAAGAAATTGGAAGAATTGGGTCGTACCGAATTTACAGAGTCTGAGTTTGAAAAGATACTTATTTATCTTGAAGGTGGCACCCGCTTTGAAAAGGCAAAGAAACTGCGTGACCTCTTTCCGCTTGAACTGGAAAGCGGTGAACGCCTATGGGTGGAGTTCTTGAACCGCACTCACTGGTGTCAGAACGAGTTTCAGGTTTCCAATCAAATCACGGTTGAGGGTAGAAAGAAATGCCGTTACGATGTGACGATACTCATCAATGGTCTGCCTTTGGTTCAAATAGAACTGAAGCGCAGAGGTGTGGAATTGAAGCAGGCATACAACCAGATACAACGCTATCACAAGACTTCTTTTCATGGACTGTTTGATTACATCCAGTTGTTTGTCATATCTAATGGTGTGAACACTCGCTATTTCGCCAACAATCCGAATAGCGGCTTCAAGTTCACATTCAACTGGACGGATGCCGCAAACGTTCCGTTCAACGACTTGGAGAAGTTTGCCACAGCGTTCTTCGACAAGTGTACGTTGGGCAAGATTATTGGCAAGTACATTGTATTGCATGAGGGAGACAAATGCCTGATGGCGCTTCGCCCTTACCAGTTCTATGCCGTGGAGAAGATTCTCGACCGTGTGGAGAACTCCAATGACAACGGCTATATATGGCATACAACAGGAGCAGGCAAAACCTTGACTTCTTTCAAGGCAGCCCAACTTGTATCGGAGTTGGACGATGTGGATAAGGTGATGTTTGTGGTTGACCGCCACGACCTTGACACGCAGACACAAGCCGAATACGAGGCTTTTGAACCTGGTGCCGTTGACAGCACCGACAACACAGACGAATTGGTGAAGCGTCTGCACAGCAATTCAAAGATTATCATAACAACCATACAGAAACTCAATGCCGCTGTCAGTAAGCAGTGGTATAGCAGTCGTATTGAGGAAATACGCCATTCTCGTATCGTGATGATTTTCGATGAATGTCATCGAAGCCATTTCGGAGAATGCCACAAGAAAATCGTGAAGTTCTTCGACAACACGCAGATATTCGGCTTTACTGGCACACCTATCTTTGTTGAGAATGCTGTGGACGGACATACTACAAAGGAAATCTTCGGCAACTGTCTTCACAAGTATCTCATCAAGGATGCCATTGCCGATGAAAACGTGCTTGGTTTCCTTGTGGAGTATTACCACGGCAATGAGGATGTGGATAATGCCGACCAAGACCGCATGACGGAGATCGCCAAATTCATCCTTAATAATTTCAATAAGTCAACATTCGACGGTGAATTTGACGCGTTGTTTGCCGTGCAGTCTGTGCCGATGCTTATCCGTTACTACAAGATATTCAAGAGCCTCAATCCGAAGATAAGGATTGGAGCTGTTTTTACATACGCTGCCAACAGTAGTCAAGATGATGAGCAGACCGGTATGAACACTGGCGGTTTTGCAAGCGAAAGTACAGGCGAGGCAGACGAGCTGCAAGCCATTATGGATGATTATAATAAAATGTATGGAACGAGTTTCACTACAGAAAACTTCCGTGCATATTACGATGACATCAACCTTCGCATGAAGAAAAAGAAGGCGGACATGAAGCCTCTTGACCTCTGCTTGGTTGTCGGTATGTTCCTTACTGGCTTCGACAGCAAGAAGCTCAACACGCTCTATGTTGACAAAAATATGGAGTACCATGGCTTGTTACAAGCGTTCAGTCGTACCAACCGTGTGTTGAACGAGAAGAAGCGTTTCGGTAAAGTGGTTTGCTTCCGTGACTTGAAAAGCAAGGTGGACGAGTCCATCAAACTTTTCAGCAACAGCAATAATCTTGAAGACATCGTACGTCCACCATTTGATGATGTCAAGAAGAACTATCAGGAATTGACAGAATACTTCTTGGAGCATTATCCCGAACCTCATTATGTGGACTATTTGCAGAGTGAGAACGACAAGAAGCAGTTTATCCTCGCTTTTCGTGACATCATCAAGAAGCATGCTGAAATACAGGTCTATGACGAGTTTGAGGAGGATGCTCCCGACCTCGGAATGACAGAACAACAGTTTATGGACTTCCGCAGCAAGTATCTTGATATATACGATTCGTTTGCTGTGCAAAACAAAGAGCAGCTAACGACATGTCAGGTACCAGAGGACAATCCAGGCATGGCTGGCGAACCAGACCCTCAACAAGAAGCTGCTACAGGCATGGGAGATATAGATTTCTGCTTGGAACTTCTGCATAGCGACATCATAAATGTTGCCTATATATTGGAGTTGATTGCAGACCTTAATCCATTCAGTGAGGACTATTCAGAGAAGCGCAAGCACATCATCGACACAATGATAAAGGATGCCGAACTTCGCAGTAAGGCAAAACTCATTGATGGATTTATCCAGAAGAATGTGGATGATGACCGTGACAACTTTATGGCTCGCAAACAAAAGGCAGATGGTACAAGCGACCTTGAAGAACGGTTGAACAATTACATCACTACAGAGCGTAACAATGCAGTCAATACGCTTGCCAAGGATGAGGATTTGGATGCATCCGTGCTCAATCACTACCTCTCTGAATATGATTACTTGCAAAAGGAACAGCCTGAAATCATACAAGAGGCGTTGAAAGAGAAACACTTGGGACTGATAAAAAAGCGTAAGGCATTAACAAGAATACTCGATAAATTACGTTCTATTATAAGAACATTCAGTTGGGAATAACAAAAACGAATAAAAGAAAATAACAATATGAGCGAAGAATTACAACAGAAACTCCGTGACCAACTTTGGGAAGTTGCTAACAAGTTGCGTGGCAATATGTCGGCAAGTGACTTCATGTATTTCACCCTTGGCTTTATCTTCTACAAGTATTTGTCGGAGAAAATAGAGAAACACGCCAATGACGCATTGGTGGATGATGAAGTCACGTTTAAAGAACTGTGGGCAATGGAGAAAGACGAAGATATAGAAGAACTTCAGGAGGTTGTCAAGACCGAATGTCTGGAGAACATCGGCTACTTCATTGAACCCAACTTTCTGTTCTCGTCAGTCATTGAGAGCATTAAGAGAAAGGAGAATATTCTGCCGATGCTCGAACGCTCATTGAAGCGTATTGAGGACAGTACCCTCGGGCAGGACAGCGAAGAAGACTTTGGAGGTCTATTCTCTGACATTGACCTTGCTTCACCCAAGTTGGGCAAGACTGCCGATGACAAGAACACTTTGGTAAGCAATGTTCTTCTTGCCCTTGATGATATTGACTTTGGTGTGGAAGCATCGCAAGAGATTGATATTCTCGGTGATGCCTACGAGTATATGATTAGCCAGTTTGCCGCTGGTGCTGGCAAGAAAGCTGGTGAGTTCTACACTCCTCAGGAAGTGAGCCGTATCTTGGCAGAAATCGTAACCATCGGTCACGCTCGTCTGCGCAATGTCTATGATCCTACTTGTGGTAGTGGTTCACTTCTTCTTCGTGCAGCAAGCATCGGTCATGCAAACGAGATCTTTGGTCAGGAGAAGAATCCTACTACCTATAATCTGGCTCGTATGAACATGCTCCTTCATGGCATCAAGTTTAGTAACTTCCGCATAGAAAATGGCGATACTCTGGAGGCTGATGCTTTTGGCGATACACAGTTTGACGCTGTGGTAGCAAATCCTCCTTTCTCTGCCGAATGGAGTGCTGCCGATAAGTTCAACAACGATGATCGTTTCAGCAAGGCAGGACGCTTGGCACCACGCAAGACAGCCGACTATGCCTTTATTCTTCACATGATTTACCACCTCAATGAGGGTGGCACTATGGCTTGTGTCGCTCCTCATGGTGTGTTGTTCCGTGGCAATGCCGAGGGCGTAATCCGCCGTTTCCTCATTGAGAAGAAGAACTATGTGGATGCCGTCATCGGACTTCCTGCCAATATCTTCTATGGCACAAGCATCCCGACCTGTATCTTGGTATTCAAGAAATGCCGTAAGGAGGATGACAACATTCTGTTTATTGATGCAAGCAAAGAGTTTGAAAAGGTCAAGACCCAGAACAAACTTCGTCCGCAGCATATCAAGAAGATTGTTGACACCTATCGTGAGCGCAAGGAGATAGAAAAGTACAGTCATCTTGCCACCTTGCAGGAGATTGCCGAGAACGACTACAATCTCAACATTCCTCGCTATGTGGATACGTTCGAGGAAGAAGAACCTATCGACATTCATGCTGTCATGAAGGAAATCAAGGACCTGGAGGCAAAACGTGCTGACCTTGACAAGGAGATTGAGGGCTATCTGAAAGAGTTGGGATTGGTAGAGTAAACTTTCCACAAGTTGTGGCAGATTTGAAAAGATATAGAATATGGCAAATATGACATTGGCAAGTAATAGCGAGTTTAAAAGCTGGGTCTCGCAGTTGAAAAAAGATATACGCAGCGCACAGGTTAAGGCGGCAATCAAAGTGAACACAGAATTGCTTCGCCTTTATTGGCGTATGGGTGCAGGTATTTGCGAAAAGCAGAAATCTGCATCTTGGGGCGATGGCTGGCTCAAAGAATTGAGCCGTGAGCTTATGGCGGAGTTTCCAGATATGAAAGGGCTTTCATACAGAAACTTGAAGTATATCAGACAATGGTATCAGTTTTATAATGAGCAACTTACAATTGGGCAACAAGTTGTTGCCCAATTAGACGATGTAAATATGCAACAACCTGTTGCACAAATAAGCGAGGAGGCTTTCTTCTCCGTTCCTTGGGGGCATCATCTGTATATCATATCGCAATGCAAGGACGTTAATCGTGCCGTGTTCTACTTGAAAAAGACAGTAGAAAATGGTTGGAGCCGTGCTGTTCTGCTTAATTATCTTGACACGAATCTATATGAACGACAGGGAAAGGCTGTGAATAATTTTACAAGACTATTGGCTAATCCTCAAAGCGAATTGGCTGCTCAAACATTGAAAGACCCTTATAATTTCGATTTCCTCACACTTGACGGTGAGTATCGGGAGCGAGAGTTGGAACAGGGACTTACCCAAAATGTCACACGCTTCTTGCTTGAATTGGGTACGGGCTTTGCTTTTGTCGGGAGTCAAGTTCCACTACAAGTAGGAGAAGATACGTTATATCCCGACTTGCTTTTCTATCATTTGGAACTGCGCTGCTATGTCGTCGTAGAACTGAAGATTACGAAATTCAAAGCAGAACATCTGGGACAGTTGGGCGTATATGTAAGTGCAGTCAATCATATTAAAAAGAAGCCTACAGACAACCCTACGATAGGTTTGCTTATCTGCAAGACTAAGAACAATGTGATGGCTCAATATGCCCTTGAATCAACCAATCAGCCAATAGGCATCTCCGAATATCAGTTATCTAAGCTCATGCCTGAAAACATACAGAGCCAGTTGCCTACAATTGAAGATATTGAAGCAACACTTTCTGATATAAAGGAGACTAAGGATTTCAAAAAAGGGTAATGAAATGCTCAAATCTCTATAAAATACGCAAATGGTATTTGTTCTATTCTTCACAAATTGATTTTTTGTACCAATCTGGTACAAAATTACAAAAGGTGGATAATGTAACAACCCCAATGCCAGACTAGCAGAATTTGTCTACCAACTTGGTAGACAAATAAAACAATGTAACAGGCATGTAACTACCATGTAAACTGGTATGTAACAGAGCCATATTGGTGAATTAAAATTAAGGATTAAAAATGACAATGACAATAAATAACGAACATAAGAAACTCAATGTCCCAAATCTCAGATTC
>JAIJLI010000125.1 GCA_022722495.1 Dialister sp.
AGGGAAAGGCGAAAAAGGAAGCACCAAGGTGTCGTTTGAGTGAGGGTACATGTGTGCATATGGCGGCAGTGCAATAAAGATCCCTCGGCTTCGCTCGGGATGACGGTGCTTGGGGAGCGGATGGTCTCACGGGGCGGCGGCATCGCTGCCTTTTTAGAAGAGGGTATTCTCGTATCGACGACCTAATCCTTAGCTACCAGTCGCCAGTCACGCCAACGACAGGATGCGATATTTCCAACATTGTTGGATGGGCGTTTTCTATTTATGCTATAATGAGGGAAAATCCTTGATGGTAAGAAGGAGGCGGTCGCATGGAAGAGCTGCGCGGTGGAGCGGATGTGGTGCTGAAGAAGATCATGCGACAGGCGGCGGCTGAGAGGGCGAGTGATGTCCATATCGAGCCGGGGGCTTCCTTTGTGAGGGTGCGGTTTCGGAAGGACGGGCTGCTTTCGGATCGCTTTTGTCTCTCTTCCTCTATGGCGCCGAATCTTTCGGTGCGCGTGAAGGTCCTTGGGCGGCTGGATGTGGGGGAGAGCCGTTTGCCGCAGGATGGGAGCTGGGCGGAGGAGTTCGATGGGGTGCCGTATGATTTCCGCATTTCTGTCCTGCCTTCGATGTATGGGGAGACGATCGTCATCCGTATCCTATCGGGGCGGGTGAATTTTATCGAGAAAAATGAGCTGGGGATGCGAAGGGAGCAGGAGTCGCTGTTTCGGCGGGCGCTTTCCAAGGGGCAGGGGTTGATCCTCACGACGGGGCCGACGGGCAGCGGAAAGACGTCGACGTTGTATGCGGCGCTGAAGCTCTTGAATCAGGAGACGGTGAGTATCATTTCTATCGAGGATCCGGTGGAGTACCGGCTGCCGGGCGTGACGCAGATCCAGGTGAATGAGCGCTCGGGGCTGTCCTTTGCGCGAGGGCTGCGTTCGCTGGTCAGGCAGGATCCGGATATCGTGATGATCGGGGAGATCCGTGACAGAGAAACGGCGGAGATCGCGATCCATGCCTCGCTTACGGGGCATCTGGTGCTATCGACGCTCCATACGATGAGCGCGGCCGCTGCGCCGCTTCGTCTGATGGATATGGGCATACCGCCTTATCTTCTTTCCGCGTCGCTGTCGCTGGTGATGGCGCAGCGGCTGGCACCGAGGCTTTGTCCTTCCTGCAAAAGGGAGGTGGTCTTGACGGAGGATTTCCTGACGGCCAACGCTCTGCCGCGCTCCCTTGCCGGTCGGGCGGCTTACGAGCGGGCGGGCTGTGAGGCCTGCCGTCATCGCGGCTTTTCCGGGCGGACGGGGGTCTTTGAGATGATCGCCATCGGAGACAGCGAGAGACGTATCCTGCATCATGATTTCTCGCAGGAGAAGCTGCAGCAGGCGATGCGGAAAACAGGACAGAAAACGATGGGCGAGTCGGCACTTCTTCTGATGGAAGAGGGGGAGATCTCGCCGGAGTCGGCGGCGGTCATTCTGGCCGGGGAGGCATGAGATGGATATAGAGAAACTGCTGGCAGCGAATCCTGCCATGACGGATATTCACTTGACCGAGGGGCTGCCTCTTATGATCCGTGTCTATGGGGCATTGAAGAAGATGAAGGAGATCGCGGAGCCTCAGCTCTTTGCAGAGCTCATCTCTTCCCATGTGCCTGAGGATAGGCAGGCGGCGTATCAGCGGACGGGAAGCGCGGACAGTGCGTTTTCTTTGGGAAATGTCCGCTGCCGTCTGCATCTGTATCGCAGCGGCGGTCTGGCATCGGCGGCGATCCGCATCCTGCCGGAGCTTTCTTTGCTCGGCGCGGATCCCGACAGGACGTGGCTGGAGAAGGTATCGCAGCTTTCGCACGGGCTTGTTCTCATCACGGGTTCTTCGGGAAGCGGCAAGAGTACGACGATGGCGCGCATTCTTTCGCTGATCAGCCAGAAGAGGGCCTGCCATGTGGTGACGTTGGAGGATCCGGTGGAGTACGTGATCCCTATGGAGAAGGCGCTCGTCCATCAGCGGGAGATCGGGCGTGATGTGGTGGATTTTCCGCAGGGCATCCGTGATGCGCTCAGAGAGGATCCTGATGTCATCGCACTGGGGGAGATGCGAGACAGCGAGACGATCTCTGCGGCGCTGACGGCGGCAGAGACGGGGCATCTGGTGCTGGGGACGCTGCACACGACGCGTGCGAAGGATGTGCCTGCCCGCATCATCCATGCGTTTCCCGGCGATCGGCAGGAGGAGATCCGAAGTCTTCTCGCGGCGAATCTCGTGGCGGTCTCTTCTCAGATGCTCTATCGCAGCGGCAAGGAGACATGGCTCCTGCGTGAGATCCTGACGAATGTCGCTGCCGTCGCGCATCTGATCCGCGAGGGCAAGGAGGAGCAGATCCCGTCGTATATGGAAATGGGACTTTCGCAGATGCGGACGATGAAGCAGGCGATGTATGCCATGAAGGGGATCAGTGAACGGGAAAGGGAACGGCTTTTGAAGAGTTTGGAATAAATTGTGCGCCTCTTCCACCCCTTTTGAACCTTCTGAACCCGTTGAACCTGTTTACCAAGTTATCAGTCACTCATTTCCCACAGCAAAGGACCATTCATGAAACAATTTCACTATAAGGCTTATGACGAAGAGGGTGGGATCCACGAAGGAAGCCTTGCGGCAAGGACGAAGCGGGAAGCAGCGGCAGCCCTCTTCTCGGAAGGGCTGTCGGTCATCCGCCTTTTTGAGGAGAAAGAGGCGCATCGTTTTTTCCGCGCGCGGCCTTTTGCAAGCCGCCGCGCGCTGTCCCTTCTGGCTTCGTCCTGGGCAGCACTCCTTTCCGCAGGGCTGACGGTGACGGAGTCGCTCTCGCTCCTCGCGTCGAAAGAAAGACCGCAGGAGAGAAGGCTCCTCCTCTCTGCGAGAGAGAGGATCGCGAGCGGGCATTCTCTGTCGGATAGCTTTGCGGCAGGCGGCTGGTGTCCGTCTTTTTTTATTTCTCTGCTGGAAGTGGGAGAAATGACGGGGACACTGCCGTCGGCTCTTACACACATCGCGCTGTACTATGAGAAGGAGGATCTGTTCCGGCGGCGCCTCTCGCGTTCGCTGGCGTATCCGCTCTTTGTGCTTGCCTTCGCGCTGGTGCTTCTTCTGGTGATCCTGCTCTTCATCCTGCCGTCCTTTGCGATGCTTTTCGAGACGCTTGGGATCACGCTGCCGCAGGCGGCGCAGGCGGGGCTGGCGCTGGGGCTTTTCCTTCGGCACTGGGGGATGCTTCTTGGCCTTATACTCTTCGCGGTCCTGATCGCCGGAGTGCTGTACCTTCGGACGCGCGCGGGCCGGCGGCGAAAGGAAGTGTGGCTCTACCGCTCTGCCTTTTATCGCCGCCTGCTGCTCATCCGATTCACTCTTTCGCTGTCCTCTTTTCTCGAAAGCGGAAAGCCGCTCTCGGAAGCGCTCGCCGCCAGCATGAAGGTGCTGGGCAATCACGTGGCAGAAGAAAAGGTGCGCGGTATGGAGAGGAAGCTGATGCAGGGGGAGAATTTTGCGAGCGTATGGGAGGAAAGCGGGTTCTGTTTCCCGCTCCTCTTTGAGCTTTGTCAGGTGGGACTTTCGAGCGGGGAGCTGCCGCGATTTCTGAATCAGGCAGCAAAGCTCATGACGGCGGAAACGGAGGAGAAGCTCCGTCATTTCCGTCATATCGCGGAGCCTGCCATGCTGCTCTTCGTGGGCGGCCTCACGGCGCTTGTCCTCTTTTCGGTCATGCTGCCCGTTTTCCGGATGGCGGGAAGTCATTTGGGGTAGGGAAATGCGGATCGACTCTCTGCGATCGATCCCGTGTTTCTACGATAAAGGAGAATCAACATGTCCACAGCAGTCATTTTCGACATGGACGGCACGCTTTTTGATACGGAGGCCGTTTTTCAGAAGTATTGGAATGCCATCGCAAAAGAACGGGGCATCGTACTGCCGGATGCTTTCAAGTATGAAATCTGCGGCACCTCGGGCGAGGTGATGAACCGCATCATCGAGAAGCATTATCGGGTGAAGGATGGCACGGAGATCCAGCGGGAGTGCAAGCAGCGCGTGGCAAAGGAGCTTTCGCGCGGCGTGCCTCTGAAGCCCGGCTGCCGGGAGATCCTTGCATCGCTTCACGCGCGCGGCATCCCTATGGCGATCGGGAGCAGCGGACGGCGGGCGCAGATCGAGAGCAATTTGTCCGTCAGCGGCTTTACGTCCTATTTCTCTGCCATTGCGAGCGGAGATGAAGTCCTTCACGGAAAGCCGGCGCCGGATATTTTTCTGCTGGCTGCGAAAAGACTGGGTGTCCCTCCGGCGGATTGCTACGTCTTTGAGGACAGTCCGAATGGCGTCCGTGCGGCGCACGCAGCCGGCATGAAGCCGATCCTCATTCCCGACCTCATGCCCGTCACGGAGGAGATCGCATCGCTCACGGTCAGCGTGTACAAGGTGCTGACAGATGCTTTGGAAGAATTGGTAGCTGGTGACTAGTGACTAGGGATTAGGGATGAGTAGCTAGGGACTACAAGAGAGTACCTCTCATCTAAAATTCACGGCGCATCTGATTTTTATGCGCTGTCCCTCCTTGGAACCTATAGAACCTATGAAACCTCTTTCTCGCCATTGACAGTATTTTTATGTTATGATTAGAAACAACAAAGATTTCTATCATAGGAGGACGCATGGGAATGTACAAAACGATGGGACTGGGATTGGCGATCCTGCTTTTCCTTTCTGTGACCGGCTGCGGGGTGAAGCAGGTGGCGATGAGCGGTCAGGGAGAGAGCTACACTGTGGTCGATGCGACGGGGCAGGAAGTGAAGATCCCCGGCAAGCCGAAGCGGATCTTGGGAAATTCGGCATCAATCGATACGATGCTTCTGGGTGTCGTGACTGCGGATCATCTGGTGGGAGCGACGGAGGCGGATCGTGATCCGGCGATTTCCTATATCGCAGAGGATACGAAGGATATCCCGATGACCATTCCTCTCTCGGGGCTGTCGATGGAGCTTGTAACGCAGGCGCGGCCGGATCTGGTGGTGGCTTCGACATACACGAAGGGCGAGGAGCTCACGATGTATCGCAATCTGGGCATCCCTGTCGTGGTGATCGACGGGCCTCGCTCGATCCAGCAGGTGAAGGATGATGTGCGGATCATTGCGGCGGCGGTCGGGGAGAAGGAGCGCGGCGAGAATGTGATCCGCGAGATGGACCGCCAGCTGAAAGAGGTGGATGATACGCTGGGAGCGCGTACGGACAAGAAGCCGGTGGTGTACCTGGTCTCGCAGATGACACGCTATGGGGGACCCGGCTCGATGTTCCACGAGCTTTTGACGCGGGCGCGTCTGGAGAATGCGATCGAGAAGGCAGGCGGTGCGAATGGGCAGGCCATTTCGCCTGAGCTCATCGTCAAGGCGGATCCGGATATGCTCTTTGTCTCGACCGACCGTACCTCGGATACGACGGGTGCGGGGAAATATCGGGACGATTTTCTGGCGAATCCGGCGATCGCCGGTATGCGCGCGGCCCAACACATCGCTCCTATCGATGACCGCTATATTTACGCCGCCTCGCAGAACTGTGTCTACGCGGTGAAGGCGATGGCGAATGCGGGATACGGAGATCTCTTCGATCTGTCGGATGAAAAGCAGATACGCGGATACTAAGGAAACTTCGGAGTGAGAAATGTAGGCGGCGGCTGCGCTGCCATTTTATAGGAGAAAATCAGCGTTGACGGAGTGACTGAATCGTGCTAAGATACGGATAGGCAAATGTGAATATACCCATGTGGTGCCAAAAGAAAGAACCCCTATGAGATCTCATACATCTCATAGGGGTTCTTTCTTGACGTAGGCTTATCAAGCACTGCTAGCAATTTCCGTCAAGCCATTTGCAAATGTAGTAGGCTACGATACTTGCTGCGACAGAAATCAAAAATGTGAATATACTTTCCATACAGGTGCCTCCCTCCCGTCACGATTCTCCGGGGAGTTGCAGTGTGACGCAATTAGTATAGCAGAAATGACAGGCAGCAGCCAGTGAAAGGTGATATTCCCATCCCCATCAAAAAAAGGCGATGTGAAATAACGATCATCTCATTTTCGCGTTCCATCTGCCGCGGGGGACTTGCAGCTCTCATAGGAGTGACCGGGAAGCCTTATCCCAACTGTCTTTCATGCCATAGTCACCCTATCCGCCCCTGCGGGGCACCTTCCCCTAGAGGGGAAGGCTGCGATACGAGGATACCATCCTCTAAAGAAAGGCGGCGAAGCCGCCCTTGTGAACCTATCCGCTCCCCAAGTACCGTCATCCCGAGCGAAGCCGAGGGATCTTTCTTGCACTACCGCCATATGCACACATGCGCCCTCGTTCAAACGACACCTTGGTGCTTCCTTTTTCGCCTTTCCCTCGCTCACGATTTACCGCTCTGCAAGAAGGATCCCTCTACTTCGGCCCTCATGACACGCAAGAAAGACGGATCGTCTCATATCGTTTTTCATACCGCTGCGTAGAGTTGTGCCTCTTCGAGGCACTCTATCCTGCGCCTTCGGCGCGGGCCGTTTGGCCTCACAGGAAGGCGCCTTAATGGGC
>JAIJLI010000126.1 GCA_022722495.1 Dialister sp.
CCGGGCCGCTTCTCGATCGCATCGACCTGCATGTCTCTGTGATGCGCCCGAAATACAGTGAGCTCACCGCGACCATACAGGGCGAGCCTTCCGGTGATATCGCAAAGCGCGTCGCCGAGGCGCGGGCTGTGCAGGCGGAGCGTCTCTCACGCTGGCATATGCAGAGCAATGCACAGATGGGGCATCGCCAGCTGAAGGAGACTTGTCAGCTCGACGCGGAGGGGACAGAAATGCTGCGTGTCGTCTTCGAAAAGCTGCACCTTTCGGCCAGAAGCTATGACCGCATCATTAAAATCGCACGGACGATCGCTGACCTCGCGGGTTCCGACCAGATCCGCCCCGAGCATGTCGCCGAAGCGATCAGTTTCAGAAATATGATCAATGGAAAGTGATCAGGGCTCGAAACGGGATCTTGCCATATCTCTTTTTGTCAGCTCTGCCCCAGGATCTTTGATCTGCTTATATATAAGGAGCATCCCATGGATATCTATGCTGCTGCCCTTCCGGGCTGTCCGCGGCTGGGCGCGAAGCACATGCGGGCTTTGATGGACTATTTTGAGACGGCGGAAGATGTATGGAAAGCATCGGCGGAGTCTATCGAAAAGTCACATATTTTGACGGGAAAGACACTGGCTGCCTTTCTGGCTTATCGAAATGAGACAAGCCTTGAGCAGATCGAAGAGAAGCTCTACCGGCTTGATATCCGCTGCTCTACCTTCGAGGACAGTGACTATCCGCCACTTTTGTCTGCGACGGCGAATCCGCCGGCAGTTCTGTTTTATCGCGGGGCGCTGCCCTGCTTTGAACGGACAATCGCTATCGTCGGATCGCGAAAAGCGACGGCATATGGGATCGAGACGGCACATGAACTTGCCAGAGGACTCTCCGCTCAAGGCATCACGGTTGTTTCCGGCGGAGCACGAGGGATCGATAGCGCAGCGCATACGGGTGCGATGGAGGGCGGATCGCCGACAGTGGTCGTGCTGGCGTGCGGTCTGGACCGCGCATATCCACCGGAGAACCGCCATCTGTTCCATCAGGTGATAGAGAGCGGCGGGACACTGGTCTCCGAGTACCCGCCCGGTACGCCGCCGCTTGGCCGCCAGTTTCCTGCGAGAAACCGCATCATCGCAGGAATGAGCCGTGGGATACTTGTCGTGGAGGCGGCTGAACGGAGCGGCTCGCTCATTACGTCTGACTTTGCTTTGGAGGAAGGGCGCGATGTATTCTCTGTCCCGGGGAGCATCTGGCTGCCTTCCTGCAAGGGGACGAATCAGCTCATCCGAAACGGTGCCATCTGCTGTACATCGGCAGATGACATCCTCTCGGAGTATGGATGGAAGGAAGAAGAGAATAAAAAATCTGAAAAAGGTTTCCTTGAGCAGTTGACATTGGAGGAAGAATTGGTGTATCGTTTCTGCTGTACAGAAAACGAAGTGACGTCAGAGGAGATCCTGCAACAGTCCGGCCTGTCTGTGGTAAAACTGACCATGCTGCTGCTCCAGCTTCAGCTGAAAGGATACATCAGAGAGGTCGGCTCGGGGCGATACATCGTGACGAGGAAAGACTAAGGGGAGGGCTCCTTCAATGTGATAGGTGCTTTTCTAAGAAAAGTCAGGAGAGAGTCTGATTCCATCTGCGTTTATTCCATACAACAAACCATTTCAGGAGGAATGAAGTGCCTATTACCAGAACGATAACGATCGAAAAGAAAAAGACCCGCCGCACACGGCAGGTCGCATTTAAAAGAAAGCCGAATCCCAAGGGCAAGCACCTGGTCGTGGTGGAATCCCCGGCCAAGGCGAAGACCATCGAGCGCATCTTAGGCCCGGACTACAAAGTCATGGCGTCCATGGGGCACCTGCGTGATCTCCCCAAGCGTACCATGGGGGTCGATATAGAGAATGGCTTTACGCCGGAGTACGTCAATTCGACGGATCGGGCGAATGTCATCAAGGATCTGCAGAAAGCGGCGAACCAGTGCTGCGATATTCTTCTGGCAACGGACCCTGATCGCGAAGGCGAAGCGATCTCCTGGCATCTGTCGAAGCTTCTGGATGTGAATCCGGAAGACAAGGTGCGTATTGCTTTCCATGAGATCACGCCGCCGGCGATCCGTGAAGCGATCCAAGATCCGGAGCCGATCGATCTTGACCGTGTCGATGCCCAGCAGGCGCGCCGCGTCCTCGATCGTCTGGTGGGCTACAAGCTCTCGCCATGGCTGTGGCGGCAGGTCTACCGTGGTCTTTCCGCAGGCCGCGTGCAGTCGGTCGCGACCCGCCTTATCTGCGAAAGAGAAGAGGAGATCCGTGCTTTTGTTCCTGTCGAGTACTGGTCGATCGAAGCCATGTACAAGACGGAAAAAAAGGAGTCCTTCAAAGCGAAGCTGACCCAGATCGACGGGAAGGATGCGGAACTCCACAATGGGGAAGAGACGGATGCTGCGGTCAAAGGGATCGAGGGGAAAGAGGCGGAAGTCACCGCTGTCACGAAGTCCAGAAAGCAGCGCAAGACAAAGCCGCCCTACACCACCTCCACCATGCAGCAGGATGCGGTCAATAAGCTGAATTTCAGCTCAAAGAAAACGATGATGCTTGCGCAGAACCTGTATGAAGGCGTAGAGATCCCAGGACATGGCCACGTGGGGCTCATCACGTACATGCGTACCGACTCTACCCGTATTTCTGATGAAATGATCAAGCAGGTGCGTCCGTATATTTCCGAGACCTATGGAGAAGACTACCTGCCGGCGAAGCCGAACGTTTTCAGCAAGTCGAAAGAAGCACAGGATGCCCATGAAGCCATCCGCCCGACCAGCCTTTCCTTCCCGCCGTCTGCTCTCACGGGCATCCTTTCCCGCGATCAGCTCCGTCTCTATACCCTGATCTGGAATCGGTTCATCGCTTCCCAGATGGCACCGCAGATCCAGCAGAGCACAAGTGCGACGCTCCAGTGCGGCATCTACACCTTGAAGGCGACGGGCGTACATGTCCTCTTCGACGGCTTTACCATCATGCAGCCGTCGAAAAAGAAGGACAGCGAGGAAAGTGATTTCCTGCCTCCGCTCAAAAAAGGCGATATCGTCAAAAACACCAAAGTCAATGGCGAGCAGCATTTCACCGCGCCGCCGCCAAGATATACAGAAGCGAGCCTCATCAAGACACTCGAAGAAAAAGGCATCGGCCGTCCGTCCACCTATGCGCCGATCCTGGATACCATCCAGAAGAGACGCTATGTGACGAAGGAAAATAAACAATTCGTTCCGACAGAAGTTGGATTCAAAGTGACGGAGCTTTTGAAGAAATATTTCGAAGGCATCATCAATGTCGACTTCACGGCGAATCTGGAAAACTGGCTCGATAAGATCGCGGAAGGCAAAGCCACCTACAAAAAAGTCATGACAGACTTCTACAAAGTCTTTGAGGCTGAGCTTCAGTCAGCGAATGTAGAAGCAGAAAAGGATAAGAAGGAGAATCAGGAAGTCTCTGATGTCACCTGTGAGAAATGCGGTGCAAAGATGATCGTGAAAATGGGCCGCTATGGGAAATATCTCGCCTGCCCGAATTATCCGAACTGCAAGAACATCAAGCCGTACAGCCTTGCCGAAGGGCCGGAAGAGGTGTCGGACGTGAAATGCGATGCCTGCGGTACGCTCATGGTCTATCGCACAGGCCCCTATGGTCGTTATCTGAAATGTCCGTCCTGCGGCGCGAATAAAGCTATCGTGATCGACACGGGCATCGTCTGTCCGAAGTGCCATGAAGGGCATATGGTGCAGCGCAGAAGCCATCGCGGCCGCATTTTCTACGGATGCAGCCGTTACCCGAAGTGTGATATGGCGCTCTGGAATGAGCCGATCAACCAGTTCTGTGAGACTTGCGGAGCCATCATGACGAAGAAAACCTATAAAACGGGCAAGGAGGTCATTTCCTGCTCGAATCCTGACTGTCCGACCCATCCGAAGCGGAAAACAAGAGCAAAGAAAGAGGAGAAGTGACTAGGAATTAGGAGCTGCAAGTGACCAGTGATTGGTGACTGGGAGATACCAGACTCTCTCGTATCGTCATTTCGAGCGAAGCGAGAAATCTTTCTTGCAGACCGATAAACGATGCATGTGTGAAAGCAGGGATGAGTGACTAGTGACTAGAAATTAGTAGCTAGGGATTAGGTTTGCGATACGAGAAACCCGATAGTTTCAAATCTCCGCGGCGTTGCTGATTTTTATGCGCCGCACCACGATTTCTCATTTCTAATTTCTCATTCAAACAGAGCTTTCAATCGCAATCAAGGGGCGGCACGCCCCACAGGCTAACCCTGAACCCTATAACCTTACAAAGGAGACATATATGACAGACCATATCACCGTAGTCGGTGCGGGCCTTGCCGGAAGTGAAGCGGCCTGGCAGCTCGCGGAGATGGGCATCCCGGTGACACTTATCGAGATGCGTCCCACCAAGCAGACACCGGCGCACCACACATCCTATTTTGCAGAGCTTGTCTGCAGCAATTCCCTTCGGGCAGCGGCGATGACGAATGCCGTCGGCCTCCTGAAGGAAGAAATGAGACGCCTCCACTCCCTTATCATGGATGCCGCGGATACACACAGCGTCCCGGCGGGCGGGGCTCTTGCGGTCGATCGCATGGGCTATGCGAAAGCCGTGACGGAGAAGGTGAAGGATCACCCGCTGATCTCCGTCGTGGAAGAAGAGGTGACGGAGCTTCCGAAGGACGGTATCACCATCATCGCGACGGGGCCGTTGACAGAAGGCGCTCTTGCGGAGTCCATCGAAGCCTTCTGCGGTGGGGAAGGCTTTCATTTCTATGATGCGGCGGCACCCATCGTGACGAAGGAGTCGCTCGATATGGACGTTGTGTACCGCATGTCCCGCTACAACAAGGGCGAAGCGGCGTACCTGAACTGCCCGATGAATGAGCAGGAGTACAAGGCCTTTCGTGAAGCGCTCTGCGAAGCGGAGATGGCACCGGTACATGGCTTTGAAAATAAAAAAGTATTCGAAGGCTGCATGCCGATCGAAGTCATGGCAGCACGCGGGGAAGATACGATGCGCTTCGGCCCGATGAAGCCGGTGGGACTGCCGGATCCGCGCACGGGGAAGGATCCCTATGCGGTGGTTCAGCTCCGCCAGGATAATGAGGAAGACAGCATGTACAATATCGTCGGCTTCCAGACGCATCTCAAGTGGGGGGAGCAGAAGCGTGTCTTTGGTATGATCCCCGGTCTTTCTCATGCGGAATTCATCCGTTATGGTGTGATGCATAGAAATACATACATTGATTCGCCGGATCTTCTGGATGCTACGATGGAGAGCCGAAAGCAGAGAGGCCTTTTCTTTGCTGGGCAGATGACAGGCGTCGAAGGATATGTCGAGTCTGCCGCATCCGGTATCGTGGCAGCGTATGCGGCGGCGGCCCGTTTCCATGGAATGGAGCCGAAGGCATTTCCGAGAGAAACGGCGATCGGTGCGCTCTGTCACTATATTTCCCATTTCGAGGGAAAGAATTTCCAACCGATGAATGTGAATTTCGGTCTCATCCCGCCGCTTGAAAAGAGAGTGCCGAAAAAGGAAAAGAACCAGAAGCTCGCAGAGCGTGCGCTCGCGGCACTGGATGATTTTCTTGCCCGATAGTTTTTGAGATCCCGCTTTTTACAGGCGGGATTTTATGCTATGTAAGGAAGGGCAGCACTCTATGATTACGTTTGAAAATTTTCCCCGAATGAGGAATTAGGAATGAAGGCGGCGGCGCTTTGCGCCGATTTTGTAAATGGCGATGCCCGAAAGAGGCATTTCAGTCCCTAGCTACTAATCCCTAGCTACCAGTCACCAGTCACTAGTCTCTAGTCACTAGCCACTCATCCCTGCTTTCGATGTTTAAGTTTTCAGGGCAAATGATTTGACATTTCTTTCGTTTATCGCTACAATAATCCTATACATTAGAGCGATGAGGAAGACAGAGTCTTTGTGACATCCTATAGAGAGCCTGCGGCAGGTGGGAAGCGGGCGGATGGGGGAGACTTATTTCACTTCTGAGCTTCCGGCTGAACGGAGTAGGTCGGACGCAGGAGCTGCGTTATGGCTTTCGAGTACAAATTAGGGTGGTACCGCGGATATGACTTCGCCCCTTTCGGGGCGTGGTCTTTTTTTATTTTATTTTCCCGTACTCGCAGCCGGATAGACCCGGCATATCATAGAGGAGGTAAAGTCAATGGAAAGTAAGTTGGACGCATTGAAAGCCAACATGGAAAAAGACCTGAACGAACTGAAGGTGCAGGCGGAGGAGAAGGTCCATGCGGCAGGCGATGAGAAGGCGCTGCAGGATGCCAAAGTTTTCTTCTTGGGAAAGAAGGGCAAGCTGACGGCGATCCTCCGCTCCATGAAGGATCTCTCTGCGGCAGAACGTCCGGTCATCGGGGCTTTGGCAAATACGGTCCGCACGGATGTAGAGGCGGTCATCGCAGCGAAAGCGGCTGAGCTCAAGGCAAAGCGCCTTGAGGAGCGCATCCAGAGTGAGACGGTCGATATCACGC
>JAIJLI010000127.1 GCA_022722495.1 Dialister sp.
CGAAGAAACAGAAGAATAAACGAGTATGGTACTATATGTAATCTTATTTTTCGTAGCTACATGTATCGGCATGGCCATATCGGTCTATGCCTTTGGCACTGGTGGCAAGCGGAAGAAAATCTTTCAGGACATCTACTTCTCCGTGGAAGACACGGACGGTATCGGTGTGCTCTATACCAAGACTGGAGAATATTCTGCCATCCTGAGAATGGAGAACCCAGTGCAGAAGTATTCTGCCAATATAGACAGCTATTATGAGTTCACCAACCTGTTCACTTCCATCGCACAGACTCTGGGTGAAGGCTATGCCCTGCACAAACAGGACATCTTTACCAGAAAGCAGTTCAAGGATGAGAGTGGTAAGGGGCATGAGTTCCTGTCAGAATCCTACTTCCACTATTTCAACGGAAGAGAATATACGGACAGCATGACCTATCTGACCATTACTCAGGAGAACAAGAAGAGCCGTCTGATGTCTTTCGACAACAAGAAGTGGCGAGATTTCCTGGTGAAAATCAGAAAGGTGCAAGACCAGCTGAAGGATGCCGGTATCAAGTCGGAGTTTCTGAACAAGCAAGAGGCAAGTCTGTATGTTGACCGTTTCTTTGCCATGAACTTCCGTGATAAGACGGTGAGCATGACAGGATTCAAGGTGGATGACGAGATGATAGGTATGGGTGACAGACGCTGCAAGGTATATAGTCTTGTGGATGTGGATTGCGCCAACTTGCCGACACAAATCCGTCCGTTTACCAACATCGAGGTGAACAACACCAGCATGCCTGTGGACTTGGTGGCATTAGTGGACAGCATTCCAAGTGTGGAGAGTGTGGTGTATAACCAAATCATCTTTGTGCCGAACCAGAAGCGTGAGCTTGCCCTGTTAGACAAAAAGAAGAACCGCCATGCCAGCATGCCCAACCCAAGCAATCTGATTGCCGTGGAGGACATCAAGCGAGTGCAGGAGGTGATAGCGAGGGAAAACAAGCAGTTGGTATATACCCACTATAATCTGATTGTGACGGTGAAACCCGAGACGGACATACAGAAGTGCACCAACCATCTGGAGAATGCCTTTGGCAGGATGGGCATCCATATCTCAAAGCGAGCCTATAACCAGTTGGAGCTGTTTGTCAACTCATTCCCCGGCAACTGCTATGGGATGAATGCCGACTACGACAGATTTATGACTTTGGGCGATGTCGCCACCTGCCTGATGTACAAAGAAAAGATAGTGCATAGCGAAGACACACCCTTCAAGGTCTATTACACCGACCGCCAAGGAGTGCCAGTAGCCATTGACATATCGGGAAAAGAGGGACGAAACAAACTGACCGACAACAGCAACTTCTTCGTACTCGGTCCTTCGGGAAGCGGCAAGAGTTTTTATGTAAACTCCATGGTGCGCCAAGCCCATGAGCAGGACACCGACATCGTGCTGGTTGATACTGGAAACTCGTATGAGGGACTGTGTGAATACTTTGGAGGCAAATACATTTCCTATACCGAGGAGCATCCTATCACGATGAACCCTTTCAAAATTAAGAGAGAGGAATGGAACATCGAGAAGTTGGGATTCCTGAAGAACCTGGTGATGCTGATATGGAAAGGAAGTCAAGGCACGGTGAGCAAGACCGAGGACAGACTGATAGAGCAAGTCATCAATGAGTATTACGATGCCTATTTTACCACCAAGAGAGTGAGCAACCTCTGTTTCAATACTTTCTATGAGTTCAGTACTGAACGACTGCCGAAGATATGCGAGGAGAACGGTCTGCATGGCATAGACCTGTCATCCTACAACTATCTGTTGAAAGACTTCTATAAAGGAGGCAGCCATGATGTGACGCTGAATGAGAATATGGACAGCAGTCTGTTTGATGAGACCTTCATCATCTTCGAAATCGACAGTATCAAGGATGATCCACTGCTCTTTCCACTGGTGACACTCATCATCATGGACGTGTTCCTGCAGAAGATGCGCATTAAAAAGAACCGAAAGATGCTCATCATCGAGGAGGCATGGAAAGCCATCGCCTCGCCCATGATGGCGGAATACATAAAATATCTGTATAAGACCGCCAGAAAATTCTGGGCAAGCATGGGTGTGGTGACACAGGAGATACAGGACATCATCGGCAGTGAGATAGTGAAGGAAGCCATCATCAACAACTCGGATGTGGTGATACTACTCGACCAGAGTAAATTCAAGGAACGATTCGACACCATCAAGGCGATACTTGGTTTGACCGATGTGGACTGCAAGAAGATATTCACCATCAACCGCTTGGAGAACAAGGAAGGACGCAGTTTCTTCCGTGAAGTCTTTATCAGGCGAGGACAGACCAGCAATGTGTATGGTGTGGAAGAACCGCATGAATGCTATATGACCTACACCACGGAACGAGCGGAGAAGGAAGCATTGAAGCTATACAAGCGAGAGTTGAAATGCAATCATCAGCAAGCCATCGAAACCTATTGCAGGGATTGGGATGCAAGTGGTATCAGCAAGAGCCTCGCTTTTGCCCAAAAGGTAAATCAGGCAGGAAGAGTACTGAATTTAGGGAACAAAAATAAAAAGTAATCAAAGATGAAACGACTTCTATCCATCATAATGCTGATAGTCTGTGTGTTGGCAAAGGCTGACGCACAGTACTACAGCGTGAACTATGACAAGCAGACTGTGGCTGCTATGGCTGCCGCCTACGGAACGGAAGCCGTGGCAGAGGCATACTATAACGAGCAGGTGCAGAACATCTTGAAGCACTATAATGCTGCAGAAGTGGCGAGTGCCGGCATCTTCGCCTCCAAGTTCTTGGAGCGTAAAGCAATGACAGAGTTGGGCATCTGGAACAGTAGCACAGAGAACTACTATTACCGCCGTATCTACAACATGGTGAGCAACAAAATCATGCCGAAGATATGGACGGTGGCAGAAATGATGCTGAAAAGTCCGCAGACTGCCCTTTATTGGGGAAGTTATCTCGTGAAGATATGTGATGACACCAAGAACCTGTGTATGCAGTTTGAGAGTGTGGTGACAAACAGCACCCTTACATTCTCGGACATTGCCTTTCTGCAAATCAACCAGGAGATAGCAGCCATCTTGAAACTTTCAGAGATTGGCAACGTGGATTGGAAGAAGATGCTGGATGACCTGTCAAAGGTGCCAGGCAACTTTACTGTGGACAATCTGAAAGCCGACATCGACAATCTGTATAAGGCAGGGGCCAACCTTGCAGGAGCAGGAATGAACAATATCGGCAATGCCCTGTTGCAGAGCAGCCAGTTCAACGACCTCTTCCAAGGCAAGCTCAGTGCTGCCATCGACATCGTGGATAACTATTCCTCGCTGTTCAAAAGTCTCGATAAGAGCGTAGGCAACACACTCTTGGGCATGATTGGAGGCAAGGACAACGTGGCAGGACTATTCTCTCTTGCCAACTATAACCTAACCTCATGGATGACGGACTATTTGGATGAGACCGCAGGAAACTACTATACGCAAAGATGGTATATCGCCCGACGAGACCAAGGACGAGAGAAATTGTGCGACTATGTACCGCCCACCGATGACAACAGCATCTTGAAAGGCGACCACTGGTACAGAATCAACACCAAGGATGCCAACTTCTATCCCAACAATAGCCAAAAGGAAGCCATCCTGCAAAACTCGGAGAATCATGCAGGATGGTCAAGGACAAGGGTACAGCAGCTCAACAATCAGAATGACGGCTTTACCTACAATATCAGCTACTGGTTGAACAGCTACATCATCAGCAGCAAAAAGAAAGGACAGAAACAGAAGGCATACGCCTACGAGATACAGGTGTATAAGAGCTGGAACAGGACAGAAGAAGTGTATGAGGCAGTTTTTGACTCCTATTCGATGGACTTGAACTCCTTCAAGGCACAACTGCAAGCCCGGTTGAGTGAATGGAATGACAACGAGGAAGGCTATACCTATTATATAGGCAATGATGCACGCAACTACTATCAGGCAACCGATGCCGCCAAACTGAAGGGATGCGAGAGCGTGACCATCAGCGTAACGTGTAGCGATGGCGTGCAGCTGGGACAAGGCACCACACAATACAAATGCAAGAGTTGTGGCGGTTCGCTGAATGACCACAGCAAGAAATGCGCCATGACAACATCTGTGACAGAAAACAACCTTGACCTCTCCGATTTGTATAAGCAGGAGCAGGAAGCCAATGCCAAGATAGCCTCTCTGCAATCTCAAATCAGTCAGTTGGAAGCCGAAAACAAGTCACTTGTCAAGCAAATCGCCAATGCAAGCGTGGAAGATGCAGCCAAGTATCGGGAGCAATA
This sequence comes from Dialister sp., assembly GCA_022722495.1. GTDB lineage: Bacteria > Bacillota > Negativicutes > Veillonellales > Dialisteraceae > Dialister. Next base: position 4,333 of record JAIJLI010000127.1, read on the forward strand.
CAACAAGAATAAGGCTTCCATCGAACAACTGAACAAAGAACTTGCCACATGGCAACAGAAACAAAGGGAAATAGAGGAAGCCAAGGCAGAGGCAGAAAAGGACAATGACGTGGCGACGGATGACTACTATCGCATACCAGCCATTATGAACGACTGCAAGAGTGCCTACAACCTGACTTGGCAAGGGGAAGGAACATGGAACGGCTATACTTACATTCGAAAAGCCACCATGCCCAACATCAACGGCATCATCACCTTCAAGGCAATATTGAAGATCGCCCGAAAGCCAAAATACTTCTTGGGCATCAAGATACACAGAGCCATCCTGCAGATCAGTTGGGAGCTGACATCGGAATACACCAACACCTCGGTAGTGGATGTGATAACGCTTGACCCAAGCAAGACCGAGCAGGAAAAGGCAGACGAAGTGAACAAGCGCATCTCAGAAATCGCACAGGAATATCCATCGTGCAAGATAACCACCGAATATGCAGAGAGCGCACCTGCCGATGACAATAACACCGATGATACCTTTCATCTGCTATGGTCGAGCGATAGGTTAGAGATAGCCAGAGAGGTGGACAGCAGAATCACCAAGATATACGCAGACTTGGTATCGTTGGAGAAGATGATGCACTACAAGCGCAACATCATCGACGTGCTGATGGACATCGCTCCACATATCAATGCTGACGAAGGACGACGGTTGACACTGGTGGAGAAATGCAAGAAACGTTGGTTAAGGAAAGCTGCCGACACCAAACATTCAGATGATTATCACGGCAAGTTTAATGATGAAGACAATGAAAATGAGAAATAGAAAAGAATACAAGGCTGATGCAGCGGAGAGGGTTGCAGGGCCAGTGAGCAAGAAGCGACGAATGGATATTGTGAGAACATTGCTGATAGCAATCTTGCTCCTCGCCCTCCCCTCTAAAACATTCGCCCAATGGGGATTTGATGTTGCCAGCGTAGAAGCCTACATCAATGACCACAAGAAACAGCGGAGTCTGTTGCTTGCACGAAGCACGTTGGAATACAGCAATAAACTATTGCACGGTTACAGTAAGGACGAGACCAAGGCATACAAGGAACTGAACGTTGACCTTGACAAGTACACCAGGGCATTTGATGTGATAGATGTGCTATATCAAAGTTTACGAACCAGTCTGAACGTGTACTCAACCTACGAGAGTGTGAGCGACAGAATATCGGACTACAAGAAGCTGTTGGATGACTACAACGAAAAGGTCATTAAGCGAAAGCGCATCTCGCTTGCCGATACCATACTGATAGGAATTAATCGACGAGCCATAGAGAATATCGCAAATGAAGGCGAATACCTCTACAAAAGCGTGAGCGACTTGGTGCTGTATGCCACAGGAGCGGCAGCGTGTTCCACGGCAGACCTTCTTGTGGTATTGGAAAGCATCAACACCTCGCTTGACAATATAGAGAAGCATTTGAACAAAAGCTACTTTGAGTCGTGGCGATATATCCAAGTGCGCATCGGCTATTGGAAAGAAAAGGTTTACCGAACCAAAAGCAAGCAGCAAATACTGGAAGATGCCTTCGGTCGGTGGCGAGTGGCAGGTAAACTCGGATATTGAGAGAACGAAGAATTTATAATCCCATATATAATAATGTATAGGCATGGCTAGAAAGAAAACAAAAGTAGGAACCATCATGTTGATGTTGGGAGTCGCTATCAGCGGCAATGCCCAAAGTGGTGTAACATACAATCATGACAGTTCGAAAAAGAACCAGATAACGGTGATGGAAATCGGTAGTGGTAGTCTGTCACCAGAATTGTACTATCAGTTACTGCACAGCAGTTACAAGAAATCGGCTGCCAGCAAGAACAAACTCGGTTTTCGTACCACGGCAGGAATCGGAGCTTACAATCAAGTGGAATATGCCGAAGCCATCGACTCTGCCTTGACCAAGAGAGCAGAGATTGAGGCGTTGAATATGGCAGACCGTCAGATTGACCTCGCCTGGAAAGTGGAAGGAAGCAAGATAAACAGCAAGATGAATGCCTTCAAGAGCAACATTGACCGCATCCTGCCTGTAGGCGGATCCATCGGTGACAAGCAGCGATGGACGGAATACTACCATGTCTATGAGACAGCCATCAAAGCTACTAAGGATGCCTATATGCCCAATGCCAAGCG
>JAIJLI010000128.1 GCA_022722495.1 Dialister sp.
GGAGCGGCGCTCGGGTGCTTTCATAAATCGCCTGCTTGAGACACTCCTTCCCGCTCGCTTGCATGCCGCCAGTGCCCTATCCGCCCCTGCGGGGCACCTTCCCCTCGAGGGGAAGGCTGGCGATACGGGGGAAAACTGCCATCGCAAACTTTCGGGCATCGCCCCGTTTCGTCATCCTGAGCGGCGAGAAACGTCGTATGTTAAAAAATGGCTTATCTGAAATATGAGAACTGAGCCCTCGATCTAGGCGAAGCCGCCACCTTCATTCCTCATTCCTAATTCCTCATTCGAGCAAAGATTTCATCCCCCATCAAGGGGCGGCACGCCCTCGGGGCTAACCATGAACCCTTGTCCCTTTATTGATTTCCTCTAAGGAGGCATCGCTTATGGATCTATTCGGACACGAAGACCCGGAAGAATATATCGTCCGCCGCAGGCAGGAGATGGAGCGTCCCGCCGGCTTTGCCACGCACGAAGCGCTGAAGGAAGCCATCACCTCCTGCAGCCGCTGCCCGCTTCGCCGCGAAGGCGGTCTTGGCCCCGTGCTCTCCACCGGCCCTGCGGATGCCCCGCTCATGATCGTCGGCGAAGGCCCCGGGGGTGTCGAGGATGACTACGGCGGCCCTCTGATCGGCCCCTCCGGGCAGCTGCTGGACAAGGCGCTCGCCTCCGTCGGCATCACCCGCGACCATGTCTACGTGACAAACATCGTAAAGTGCCGTCCGCGCGGCAACCGCACCCCCACCATGGACGAAGGACATTTCTGTGGAAGCATCTGGCTTTTGCAAGAGATCGCACTCGCACGCCCTGCCGTCATCATCGGTCTTGGCAAAGTCGCACTCCGCTTCTTCCTGGGCCGCGAAGCCGGCATCATCCGCTCCCGCGGTCGTTGGATCGATTTCCATGGCATCCCCGTCATGCCGACCTTCCATCCCGCTTACCTTCTCCGCCAGAGCGGCCGCGCACTGGTCGATGCGAAATGGCAGGTCTACTACGACCTCAAAGCCGCCAAGGAACGCGCCGCTGCCCTCCGTCCCGACTGGGTATGGCAAAGCGACACCCCGCCAAACCTTTTGGACGAGCTTGCCGCGGAGCGCGCGAAACGGCACTCCCAGGGGTGATGTCCTCCCCGATTCCCATAGCTTCTGTAAGAAAGGACCCTTATGCACACACTCTTGACCATCCTCATCGGCCTCGCCATCGCCGGCTGGTTCCTCTACTGCCTCTACCGCATGCTGCGCGGCGCGCGCGGCAGGGACTGCGCCAGCTGTCACCTCGCCGGCGGCTTCGACTACAAAAGCACCGCGCCTGTCAAGCCCGCTGACATGAAGCGCAAAGAGATCGTCACTGACACCGGCCATCTCATCATCGTCGACGAAGAAGCGGCGAAGAGACGCCGCGAACGGATCCGGAAGATGATGGAGGGAAAATAACAGGGACTGGCAGCTGGCAGCTGGTGGCTAGTGACTAGGGATTAGGGATTAGGGATTAGGGATTAGGAGTCTCTCGTATCGTCATTTCGAGCGAAGCGAGAAATCTTCCTTGCAGTCCGATAAACGATGCATGTGTGAACGCAGAAATACGGTGCACCAAGACGTCGTTTCCCTGCCAGTGCCTATCTGATACGGACCGCAGTGCAAGAAAGATCCCTCGGCTGCGCTCGGGATGACGATACAGGAAAAGGATACCCCAAAAAGTTTGAAAACAAGGATGAGTGGCTAGTGACTTACATACCACTTTCGGGCATCGCCCTATATATATATTTGCGGCGAAGCCGCCACCACAACCCTGAACCCTGAACCCTGAACCAAAAAACAGAGTCCCCTTTTGCAAGCAAAAGGGGACTCTGTTTTTTTACAATGTCCGTCCCATATCGACGGCCATCTGCTTATCTCTTTCCGGCGAACGGCCAGCGATGGTGAGATAGCCGCCGATCATCGCACCATTGAGCCCCGCCGAGAGGGCAAAGGCCTGCATGTCGCGGAGCGAATTTTCACGTCCCGCACATACACGCATGATAGCGTGAGGCAGTATGAAACGGTACATGGCGAACATCCGAAGGATCTCGATCGGCTTCGGAGGCTTATTCTTGCCAAAGGGCGTTCCCGGGATGGGATTGAAAATATTGAGCGGCACAGAGGTGACGTGATGCTCACGAAGAGCAAAGGCCATGTCTATCCGATCTTCCTCCGTTTCCCCCAGCCCAAAGATGCCGCCGGAGCAGACCTCCAGACCCGCCTGCTGGATGCGGCGGATGTGCGCTTCCTTTTCCTCATACATGTGTGTGGTGCAGATGGCGGGGAAATGGCGCTTCGCCGTTTCCAGATTGCAGTGGATGCGCTGGCAGCCTGCCGCCTTCAACGTCTTCAGCTGCTCTTCGGTCAGAAGTCCGAGCGAGCAGCAGACGGAGAGCTTCGTTTCCTCCGTGATCCGCTTCACCGCTTCTACGATGGAAGCAAACTGCACGGGATCGCTCTGCCCGCGGCCGGAGGTGACGATGCCAAAGCGTTCTGCGCCATAGGCCTCTGCCTGTTTGGCTTCGCAGAGCAGATCCTCCGGGCTTCTTAGCGGATACTCCTTGACGCCGGTGTGATACCAGCCCGACTGCGCGCAGAACTTGCAATTCTCCGTACAGCGTCCGCTTCTGGCATTCACATCGCTGCAAAAGCGCATCTGATCGCCGCAGAAGGTCTTCCGGATCTTGTCTGCTGCCGCCATAAGGAAGAAGGGCTCCTCCTTTCCGGCCGCAAAGAGCGTCTCTGCCTCCTCCCTGGAGATCTCTCTACCCGCGAGCACCTGATCCATACACCGAGTGATGGTTGCTATATGTTCATCCATGATTTGCCTCACAATATCTTTCAGGAAAACACCGATCCAGTCTGACCCTTGCACGATCCCGCCAAACGTATATAGAAGGAGTGAAGGTGACAGCCTCACCCCTCATCGCATCATACCTGCGGTGCTGTCTGGGTACGGCCAAGGTCGTGAAGCATCGCGATGTCATCCTGCGGATCCGAGCCCTTGCTGGTGAGGTAATTGCCGATCATGACGCCGTTCATGCCGCCGGCGAGCGCCATGGACTGCAGGCTTCGAAGATTCAGCTGACGGCCGCCGGCGGTGCGGATCTGTGCCTTCGGCAGGACGAAGCGGAACATCGCAAACGAACGAAGGATCTCCAAGGGAGAAAGACGTTCATTGTGTTCATATGGAGTGCCGGGGATCGGGTTCAGCACATTGAGCGGCACCGCATCGATGTGCATCTTCTTCAGGTGAAATGCCATTTCCACGCGCTGATCCAAAGACTCGCCGAGCCCTAAGATACCGCCGCAGCAGACACGGATGCCCGCCTTCTGGGCGCGCGCTACATTCTCCACTTTTTCCTCTGCGGTGTGTGTGGTGCAGACCTCCTTGAAGAAGGAAGGTGCAGATTCGATATTGCAATGCAGACGGTTGATGCCCGCCTCCTTCAGCTGGTACGCCTGTTCCTGCGTGAGGAAGCCGAGGGAGCAGCATACCTCGATGCCGACCTCCTTGCGGATCCGACGGATCAGATCTAGAATCTCCGCAAAGTCCTTCGGATTTCTCTGGTCACGGCCTGCCGTGACGATATCGAAACGAGCAGCCCCGGCTTTTTTCGCTCTTTTAGCCGCTTCGATGACCTCTTCCTCCGGAAGGAACTGGTAGGTTTTCACACCAGTCTGATAACGGGCAGACTGCGCGCAGAATTTACAGTCCTCCTGACAAGCGCCGCTTCGTGCATTGATGATCGCACAAAGATCGACGCTGCGGCCGGAAAACTTCTGACGGATCTTATCCGCACACGCCAGAAGAAGCATCGTATCTTCATCCTTCGTGCGGATCAGCGTCCTCGCTTCCTCTTCGGTGATCGCTCCGCCATTCAAAACCTTTTCCGTCCACTTCAAAATCTGTTCGCAGCTGCTTTCCATTGTAAAACACTCCTTTTTTTAATCCTCCGGTCGCATGGCCGGGTCTTGCCTTTGTCATACCTTACGTGTCATACGTAATAGAAATATTCGTGTTTGACAATGGGAATATTTCTATACTCTTATCGCCGATCAGAGGAGAAGGCCAGCCCTCTCCCCTCTTTTCCATCACTAGCCAAGCTGGGGCGTCGTCATGGAACGTCCGAGATCCTCCGTCATGCGGATATCCTCCTTCGGATCGCGGCCGCCTGTCGTCAGATAGCCGCCCACCATGATACCATTCAGCCCGCCTGTCAGTGCATACGCCTGCAGGCTTCGCAGGTTCACCTCACGGCCGCCTGCGGTGCGGATCAGTGCCTTCGGCAGGACGAAACGGAACATCGCAAACGTGCGGAGCACCTCCAGCGGCGGCAGACGCTTATTCGTATAGAAAGGCGTCCCCTTCACCGGATTCAGGATATTCAGCGGTACCGAGTCGATATGCATCTCCTTCAGGTGGAAGGCCATCTCCACCCGCTGATCCAGAGACTCCCCGAGCCCAATGATCCCGCCGGAGCACACGCGGATCCCTGCCGACTGCGCGGTATGAATGATATCTTCCTTATCCTCCATCGTATGCGTCGAGCAGATTTCCGGGAAATAGGAAGGCGACGTCTCGATATTGCAGTGGATGCGCGTGATGCCCGCCTCTTTCAGCTGGAGTGCCTGCTCCTTGGAGATCAGTCCCAGCGAGCAGCACACCTCGATCCCCACCTGCTCTCTGATCTTCTTCACGATGTCGATGATCTCATCGAACTCATTCGGATTATCCTGGTTACGGCCGGAAGTCACCAGAGAGAAACGGACGGCGCCTGCTTCCTTCGCCTTCTTCGCTGCCGCCAGGATCTCCTCCTCCGGCAGAAGGCGATACACCTTCGCGCCGGTGTTATACCAGCCCGACTGCGCGCAGAACTTGCAATTTTCCTGGCAATGCCCGCTTCTTGCATTGATGATCGCACAGAAATCCACCGCATTCCCATTGAACTTCTGACGAATCTTATCGGCCATCGCAAGCAGCAGCATGGTATCCTCATCCTTCGTGCGGATGAGACTCTTCGCTTCCTCCTGCGTGATCTCACCCCCATCCATGACCTTCTCCGCCAATCTGATGATCTCTGCACAAGCACTTTCCATGATGATTCTCCCTTTCCTTCATTCCTTCGGGTCACTCGCCCCTTTGAATTGTTACCTTGTAGGTAAGTATAAAATAAACAATCAGATGTGTCAATCAAGAAAATAATTGCAGTTGACAATGAAGAGGGGAATCGGGTTCTATAGGTTCAGAGGGTTCAAAGGGGAAGGAGGCGGCTTCGCCGCTTTTTAGCAGGTGCTGTCCTCGTATCGTCAGCGTTTCCCTATGGGAAGGTGCCCCGCAGGGGCGGATAGGGCACCGGCGGCATGAAAGACAGATGAGGAAAGCGGAGAAGTGCGTGGCATATGTGTGGGAAGCGCGAGAGCCTGACCACGAATGACAACGATTGAATCAGTGCTTCCTTCAAAATCATTCGAGCCCCTTCCTCTGGAAGGGGCAGACGAGCGAAGCGAGGCGGGGTTGGCTTCCCTGAATGTGGGAGTACCGTTTCACGCGACCAACCTCCCAGTCTCCTAGTCTCTTAGTCTCTCAGTCTCTTAGTCTCTTAGTCTCTTAAGCTCCCTAGCCCCATACACCACAAAGCCCCTGACCGGAAAATTTCCGATCAGGGGCTTTCTATGCGATCGCATCAGCGTCTCTCAAAAGACATTAGTCGATCGTGATCTGACGAGACGGTTCTGCCTTCTTTTCTTCTTCCTTCGGCAGCATGATGGTCAGGATGCCATCCTTCAGTGCCGCTTTGATGCCTTCCTCCTTGATGCCTTTCACCGTGAACTGACGGCTAAAGGAGACAGAAGCACGTTCGCGGCGGATGTAGTGATGCTCTGTATCATCGGCATCCTTCTTGTCTTCCTTCTTTGCACCCAGAGACAGGATCCCATTCTCATAAGAAATATGGATCTCTTCCTTCTTGAACCCCGGCATATCGCAAGTGATCTCGTAATGATCCTTCTTATCCTCAATATCGACCTTCGGGACAGCGGTGTAATCCTGATACACCGTCGGCATATCATCATCAAAGAAGTGATCCAGAACCGTATTGCCAAACAGACCATCAAATGGAATCAAACTACGCATATCAAAGACCTCTTTCTTTTTATAATTTTCTTCAGGAGCCCTTTCGGTTCTCCCTTGAACAACTATAGTATAGCACTTTTAGCACTCATGTCAATAGAGTGCTAAAATGTTTTTGATTATTTGATTTAAGAAAATGAAAATGCGTGCTGCGATGATCCTTAGCTGGTGCTAACCTCGTATCGTCAGCCTTCCCTATGGGAAGATGCCCCAAAGGGGCGGATAGGAGAGGGACGGCAGGAAAGACAGATGAGAAAAGCGGAGAGGTGCGCGGCACATGTGG
>JAIJLI010000129.1 GCA_022722495.1 Dialister sp.
TTTCGTTGGTGACCTGTGCCTGACGTGCTTTGTTGTACGTAAGGTTGAGGTCGGCGATTCTTTCGGTCGCGTTGTCGGTTGCAGCGGACATAGCTGCCATTCGGCTGCCAAGTTCGGAGGCAGCGGACTGGAGCATGGCGTTGTAAACCTGCACCTGTACATATTCAGGAAGCAGCTTGGAAAGGACTGTGCCTGCATCCGGCAGGAAGATGTATTCATCATCCACGGATGGTTCTTTGTCTGCTTCGCCTGCTTCTGCCTTCGGCGATTCGACAGGAAGTAATTTCTGTACCTTCACCTGCTGGCGGAGAGCAGTGATGAATTTTGTGTAAATAATGTAGACTTCGTCGACTTCTTCCTTAATGAAGTAGTCCACCATTTCTTTTGCAAGAGCGATGGAGTCCTGTGCCGACGGTTTGTCAGAAAAGCCGAAATGATAGGAATCCAGATCATAGCCGCGGAATTTCAAGTAGTTTCTTCCCTGCTTGCCGCACACGTAGAGTGCATACTCTGACCGATCCTTACCGGAGATTTCACTTAAGGTCTGCTTCATAACATTGGAGTTATAAGCACCGGCGAGGCCTTTATCTGCACTGATGACAAGATAGCCGACCTTCTTCACTTCGCCTGTTCTAAAGAGCGGGCTGGTGAAACCGGGTGTTACCGAAGAAGCACGGCGCAGAAGCTCTCCGATTTTTTCAGCATAGGGACGGGAGCCGTTTGCTTTTTCTTCTGCTTTACGCAGACGGGCTGCGGCGACCATCTTCATTGCTTTTGTGATCTGCTGGATGTTGGTGACAGATTTAATGCGCCCTTTTATATCACGCGTACTTTCCAATCAGATCACCCCTCTACCGTTTCAGACTTTTTTGCGTTGTAGCGTTCTTTGAATTCAACAATAGCAGCTTTGAGTCTTTCTTCGTTTTCATCAGTCAGTTTCTTATTCTTGATGATGTCTTCGCCGATTTCCGGATGGCTGCTGTGGAGGAATGCGAGAATCTGATGTTCGAAATCAACGACTTCATTGACTTCTACATCATCCAGGTATCCGTTGACGGCTACGTAGATCGCCTGTACCTGATCTTCGACCGGGTATGGGGAGTACTGTGGCTGTTTCAGGATCTCTGTGGTTCTCTGGCCGCGGTCGATCTGTGCCTTGGTAGCAGCGTCGAGGTCGGAGCCGAACTGAGCAAATGCTGCGAGTTCGCGATACTGAGCGAGATCCAGACGCAGGGTACCTGCGACCTGTTTCATCGCTTTGATCTGTGCGGAGCCGCCTACACGGGATACGGAGAGGCCGACATTGATAGCCGGACGGATACCGGAGTAGAAAAGTGCGGTTTCGAGGTAGATCTGACCGTCGGTGATGGAAATAACGTTGGTCGGGATGTATGCGCCTACGTCGCCTGCCAGAGTTTCAATGATCGGAAGAGCGGTGATAGAGCCGCCGCCGAGTTCTTTGGAAAGACGGGCAGCACGTTCCAGCAGTCTGGAGTGCAGGTAGAATACGTCGCCTGGGTAAGCTTCACGTCCTGGTGGACGACGGAGCAGCAGGGACATCGCACGGTATGCGACAGCGTGCTTGGAGAGGTCATCATAAATGATGAGGACGTCTTTGCCCTGATGCATGAAGTATTCCGCGATGGAGACACCGGAGTATGGTGCCAGGTACTGCATCGGGGAGCCTTCGGATGCGCCTGCGTGGACGATGATGGAGTAGTCCATAGCGCCAGCCTGCTTCAGTCTTTCGTATACACGAACGACGTTGGAGTTTTTCTGGCCGATGGATACGTAAATACAAATAACGTTCTGACCCTTCTGGTTCAGAATGGTATCGATACCGATAGCGGTTTTACCGGTACCACGGTCACCGATGATAAGTTCACGCTGACCACGGCCGATCGGAACCATGGAGTCAATACTTTTGAGACCAGTCTGCAGCGGTACATTGACTGGCTGTCTGTCAGCAATGCCCGGTGCTTTAATTTCAATGTCGCGGAATTCGGCGGTCTTGATTTCGCCTTTGCCATCGATCGGCTGGCCCAGTGCATTGACAACGCGGCCGATAACAGCGTCCCCTACCGGGACCTGCATCAGACGGCCTGTTCTCTTGACTGTGTCGCCTTCCTTAATGGTTTCGGCGCGACCCAGAAGAACGGCACCTACGTTGCTTTCTTCCAGGTTAAGAGCCATGCCATATACGCCGTTAGGCAGTTCAAGCAGTTCGCCGGCCATGCAGTTTTCGAGCCCATAGATATGAGCGATACCGTCGCCGACTTCAAGAACCGTACCAACTTCATCGACATTGAGGTCTACTTTGTAGTTTTCAATCTGTTTTTTAATGACAGATGTAATTTCATCTGAACTGATTTTCATTTCCTAGAAGTCACCTCAATCTCTTTGCATCATAATAGCTTTCAGTGTCTGCAGCTGTCTGGCTACGGACCCATCGATCAGGCGGTCGCCCACTTGAACGGTGAAACCGCCAATCAGCGCCGTGTCCACTTTCTGCTTCATGAGAATCTTCTTCCCTGTAATTTCGGAGAGTTTCGCTTTCAATGCTTCCACCTGGGACTTGGTCATCGGGAGTGCGGAGGTCACCACAGCTTCTTCGATGCCCATGCCATGATGCGCAAGAGTCGTATATACGTCTACCATAGCGGGGAAGTCGGTAATGCGGTCTCTGTCGATTACGACATAGCAGAACTGCAGAACGACAGGCTGAACCTTATCTGCAAATAATTTCTTAATCGTATCTTTCTTGACATCCTTTGCAAGCAGAGGATGGAAAAGAAGCTCCTTCAGATCTGCATGTTCCTTGATGGCGTCTGCGATCAGGTGAAGTTCTTCTTCTGTTTTTTCCAAGCTGTTCTGTTCAGCAGCGATTTCATAGATGGCGCGACCGTATTTCTTTGCAAGGATTACGTTCTTATCCATGATTATTTACCTGCTTTTTTAGCATCCAGCTTTGCGATGCTTTCTGCGATGAGCCGGTCGTTGGCGTCCGGCGTCATGTTCTTGCTGATGATCTTTGCTGCAATATCGCAGGAAAGGACTGCCACCTGAGCCTTCAAATCTTCCAGAGCATCCTTGCGTTCTCTTTCGATCTGCTGGCTGGCCTGTTCCTTTGCTTTGGCGATAGATGCATGGGCTTCATCAATCTGTGCCTGCGCCTGCACCTTGGCTTCCTTGACTGCTTTGTCCACAATTTCCTGGGCTTTTGCCTGTGCGTCTTTCAGCTGGGCTTCGTAGCTGACTTTCAGTTCTTCAGCAGCAGCTTTGGACTGGGCAGCACTGTCCAGGTCGTTTTTAATACGAGCTTTGCGGTCGTCGAGTACTTTAAGTACCGGCTTGTAGCAGAAATGGCCAAGAATAGCACAGAGAATGATAAAGTTGACAATCTGCATCAACAAGGTACCATTCAGGTCTACCAATTCGTTCCCTCCTTAGCCTAATATTCCGTAATTATTTTAATTAGGAATAATTATTTCAGGAATGGGTTAGCGAATACGAGTACGAGAGCGATAACGATAGCGATGATCGGAATAGATTCGATAAGACCGATAGCTACGAGCATGTTGGTGAAGAGTTTGCCTGCCATTTCCGGCTGACGGGTCATACCTTCGAGAGCTTTAGCTGCGGCTTTGGAGTCGGAGAATGCTGCTGCAAGAGCTGCGCAGGCTGCAATGATTGCTGCTGCAATCAGGGAATACTGTGCTACGATTGTCTGATCCATAATGATAATTCCTCCTAGAGAATTGCAATAAATTTTAGCACTGCCCCGTGATCAGGGAAGGCAGGCTATTGTATTTACCGTTTTTACGGGCGGCGCCGTTCCGTTTATTATGCGGCGTAGCCGCTTCACCGGCTGCGACTCAGTCAACGCTTTCTTTCAGGTATACGGAAGTCAGGGTGGTGAAAATGTATGCCTGAACCAGACCGATAAACAAAGATACGGCGATCCAGATCATAGGTACAAGCGCTGGGCAGAGGAAGTACAAAACTTCCAGCAGAATTTCACCCGCGAGAATGTTGCCGAATAGACGCATAGCCAGCGTAATCGGCTTCGCAAGTTCTTCGATCAGATTCATGACGGCGAAAATCGGGAATGGTTTAAAAAAATGCCCAAGCCAGTGCCCCACGCCTTTACACTTAATGAAATAGAAGTGTGTAATCAAAGAACATGCGATGGATAGGCCCAATGTAGTATTCACATCATTGGTCGGAGATGCGGTCAAATGATCCGTTGGTAAAAGACCGATCTGATTCGCAGTGAAGATGAAGAGGAACAATGTCAGAAGAACGGTCGCCACCTTGCGATAATTGGAACCGACATTGCTTTCAAACTGAGAGCAAAGACCTTCGATGACCATTTCGATCACATTCTGCCAGCCTCCCGGGATCAGGGATCTGCCTCTGGTTGCTGCAAATACGGCGATGAAGACGATGATGGCAGTAAGCCATGTGGTATAAAGCGTATCCATATTCACAGACATGCCAAAGAGCTGCTCTACAACATGTGTACCCGTATGAAGATGCATAATCTCACCCCCTTTCTCTTACAAGGATATCAAGAAAACTACTCCTTAATTAAACCGACCAGCCGCTCCCCAAGAGTTGCAGCAGGCAGTGTAAGTAAGCCACCTAAGTAGGCCAATATATTGAGCGGCGTGAAGATCACCGCTACGCAGCTTGCGATCTCCAAAATAAAGCGGAGCATCGTGAATACCACAAGGCGGTGTCCGATGAAGTCCACTTCTCGCTTGTCTCTCTGCCACTGGTTAAACTTAACCAGCATGAGGCTGAAAAAAAAGATATGAAACAGGCAGCCTAACCCCCAGGCAAATGCATATGCCCAGCCCTGCCAGGCAAGCAGTATGCCTGCTCCGATGACAGCGATGACCAGAATGTACTGATTCATGCGCTTGGCATAGTGAGGAAAAGTCAAGTCGAAGTTCATATCATTTCTTACCTAATATCTGTGTAATTGCAGACCACAAACCGCTCACCGCTCCTATGACAGAAAGCAGAATGAGTCCCCATGGATCGGTGCCCAGCCATTCATCGGTCTTGAGCCCTGCCCATACGCCCAAAGCGATCGAGCTCAGCATGGTCAGACCTGCTCCTGATGCGACGGCAGCACTTCTCAGCGGATGCCAGTCATCGTCCTTCGGCAGTTTCCCCTTCTTATCCATCTGGTTTCTCGCTATGGTTTCTAAAAAAGGCATGTCAAAAGTAAAACATGCAAACGCAAATGTACATGTACATTATAGCATAGGATTTTTTACTTGGCTATAAATTTAGTCGGTTTTTTATCACTGAATCCTTCTATGTAGAGAAGGGCATCTGCAATACGTTCTGCCGAATGGCCATCTCCATATGGATTCACGGCTTCTGCCATGGCTTTGTACGCCTTCTCATCCGTCAAAAGCTCATAGGCCGCATGGAAGATCTTTTCTTCATCGGTGCCGACGAGCTTCACGGTACCTGCTTCGACCGCCTCCGGACGCTCGGTGGTATCTCGGAGGACGAGGACAGGCTTGCCAAGGCTCGGAGCTTCTTCCTGAATGCCGCCCGAGTCGGTGAGAACGATGGCGCTTCTGGCCATCAGGTTTGTGAATGGTTCATATTCCATCGGTTCGACAAGATGAATGCCTGCCACGCCTTCGAGCTCTTCGGAAACGGCTTCACGCACGAGCGGATTTCTATGCACCGGGAAAACCACTTCCGTATCCGGCACGGCTTCCACCAGACGGCGGAGCGCACGGTAGACGTGGTGCATCGGAGCGCCAAGATTTTCACGGCGGTGTGTCGTCACGAGGATCACACGCTTGTGCTCTTCGATGGCTTCGATCTCCGTATCCTCGAAATGATAGTCCTTCTTGACGGTCGCAAGAAGAGCATCGATCACGGTATTGCCGACGACGTAGATGTTCTTATCGTCTTTGCTCTCGCGCAGGAGATTCTCTCTGGCCGTTTCCGTCGGAGCAAAATTCACATTCGAGAGGACGCCGGTCAGCTGACGGTTGGCTTCTTCCGGGAAGGGCGAAAGCAGGTTTCCGGTACGCAGGCCTGCTTCGACATGACCGATCTTGATCTGCTGATAAAAAGCGGCCAGCGCTGCGGTGAAGGTGGTCGTGGTATCTCCGTGAACGAGCACGTAGTCGGGCTTCTCCTTCTTCAGCACATCTTCCAGCCCGCGGAGCACGCGGGCGGTGATGTCGTAGAGGGACTGCCCGCTCTTCATGATGTCCAGGTCGTAGTCCACCGGCAGATGGAAGAGATCGACCACCTGATCGAGCATCTCGCGGTGCTGCGCGGTGAGGCAGACCTTCGTATCAATGCCCGGCCGCTTCAAAAGCTCTTTCACGACGGGCGCCATCTTGATGGCTTCCGGCCGTGT
>JAIJLI010000130.1 GCA_022722495.1 Dialister sp.
TGCTACCGATATTTTAGTGCCTGTATGCTTCAAAACGCCTCTTTTATATTTATTAACACAAAAAGTTGCTCAAAAATTTGGCTATGTCTTAGGAATCGGGAATGGCTGTGATTATAAAAAGAGATTATCATTTACTGCTAAAGCCTAATATGACTGAATAAACGCACCGAGACGACTGGGTAAGTAACGAAAGGCGTTTAATCAGATTCAATGAACTAATATATTAAGTATACAAAGCCTGTTTCTAGAAGATTCCGACTGCAGTCAGCAGGTCTGCTGACTGCAGTCGGAAGTTCTGCTGAGCCTAGTGGCAACCCTCTTTAGTTGTACGACTATATACCTTTTAGTTGTACAACTATACACCTTTTGGTTGTACGACTATATACCTTTTAGCTGTACAACTATACACCTTTTGGTTGTACGACTATATACCTTTTGGTTGTACGACTATATACCTTTTGGTTGTACGACTATATATCCATTGGTCATTTGACAGGCCTGTACTTCGACAAAAATGAATGGTTTTAGTCCCACCACGTTTGTGCATAGTAAGCAAGCAACTTATGGTATAAGTACCATGCTTTCAACTGGTATAGTTTATGAGGATGCTCTATATACCAATCTTTAGCTTTTTGGTTATGTGATAATTTCAGATAACGGTCAAGATTTCTCATATTTACCTTTACCAAGCAATGGTACTTCACATTGTCGTCTTTCATTTTATAGAACTTTCCATCATCTATTGGCACAAACTCCATCTCTCCTTCATAGTCGAAAAGATCAACATTATTGTCAAGCATAATATCATGGAGTTTGACCGCCATTGTTATCCAACGTACTATTGGCTCGTAAGTTTCTGCTGTAGCGAAATATCCATGTTTATAATGTGCTATTAACTCTTCCATGTATGTTTTCTGCAAATCATAAAAATATTCATAAGAGAATGGATATGTATGGAAGACTGCTTGTTTTACGAGCTTCCAACGTCTTTTGTTACAGCATATTCTGAACCAGCAACATACAGAGCGGTATTTGTCTGTTACATGGCAATACCACCAGATATCTATGTCTTCCCATAGTTTGGCAAGTCCTTTCTTCTCCTCCCTATCTATTAATTTTAAACTCATATCTTTATCCTCTAATTAAAACGCCACAAAGATACTAATTATATCTGAAAATGAGAGGGATAAAGCGAAAAAATCCATCTTTTGTTTGTAAGTTTGTGATTTTTTGATTAACTTTACCGCCGAATAGGCAAAGAGGATGACAAATGACGTCTCCTTACCTAAATATAATTAAGAAAATGAGAACAGCGAAGGAATTATTTGCAGAGCTAAATAGCTTTGATGAAAATAGGAGAATAGAAGCCAAGTCGGCATCGGCTGTTGGCAAGAGCATGATGGAAACGGTTTGTGCTTTTGCCAACGAGCCAGGTCTGTGCGGTGGTTATCTGCTTTTAGGTGCCAAACGTACAGGAATCGCTGAAGATGGTAGACCTGTTTATGAGCCTGAGAACATAGAGAATACAGACAAGATTCAATCTGATTTTGTCGCTATGTGTAACTCTATGTTCAATGTCCGTATTCGCCCGATTATTAATGTGGAGGAATATTTGGATAAGACTGTTATTGTTGTAAAAATCGAAGAGTTACCTGAGAGTCAGAAGCCTGCGTATTTTGCCAAGCGTGGTTTGCCTGAGGGGGCGTTTCGTCGTATTGGTCCTTCTGATGAAAAATGCTCAGAAGAGGATATGTATCTTTTCTATCAATCTGCTGATACCTATGATAGTTGTATTGTAGATGATGCTGACCTTGATGATATTGATGAGAATGCACTCAATTTCTATCGTAAACTTCGCAAGGAAGTGAATCCGGATGCAGAAGAGCTGACGCTGAATGATGTCGATTTACTGAGGGCATTAGGAGCTATTAAGAAGAATAAGCAAGGTGGATATGATTTGACTTATACGGGGCTCTTGGTTTTTGGAAAACAAATGTCGCTTCGTCGTTTGGTTCCTTCTTTCAGAGTAGATTATATCAGAATATCTGGTAACCAGTGGTTAGCTGATGGTGATAATCGTTTTGAGCAAACCATCGATATGCGCGGACCATTAATCCTCATGGTGAACAAGGCGTGTAGTGCTGTGGTGGATGACCTGCCAAAAGGCTTTGAACTGAAGAAAGATTCCATGCAGGCATCTACACCAGCGATTCTTCCCAATAAGGTATTACGTGAGGCGATTGTCAATTCGTATATTCATCGTTCGAACCGTGTGAACCAGCCGATTCAGATTATCCGCTATTCCAATCGTATTGAGATTCACAACCCAGGCTATTCTCTGAAACCTCAGGATGATTGGGGAGAGCCAGGCTCTATGCTTCGCAATCCAAGAATCAGTGAGATTTTTCATGATACGAATCTTGCTGAGACTAAGGGTACTGGTATTGGTGCGATGCGCAGATTGATGAAGGAGGCAGGCTTGATGCCACCGACTTTTGAGTCGAACCATGAAGCGAATAAGTTTACGGCAAGACTTCTGCTCCATCATTTCCTCAGCAAGGAGAATATGGAGTGGTTGGCTCAATATGCCGAGTTTGGCTTGGTGAATGAGCAGAAACTGGCTCTAGTCTTCGTGAGAGAAGTGGGTGCGATAGATAATGCTACGTATCGCCAGCTGGATTCTTCGATTACTCATGCCCGTGCACGCTTGGAGATTCATAAGCTTTGCAATCTTGGATTCCTAGAGAAGAAGGGGCAGGGTCGTAACACTTACTATATAAGAACCTCTAAGGTGGTATCCTTAGGAGAAAGGTTACGACCTCAGAACGAAAAGATACCACCTCAGCATGGTACATTGGACGAAAAGATACCACCTCAGCATGGTACATTAGACGAAAAGATACCACCTCAGCATGGTACATTGGACGAAAAGATACCACCTCAGTATGGTACATTAGGCGAAAAGATACCACCTCAGCATGGTACATTAGGCGAAAAGATACCATCTCAGCATGGTACATTTGAGATCGAAAGCCAACCGAAAAGTCGTAACGAATTACTGAGGGAACTTCCTAAAGGGCTCCAAGAACGAGTTGCAAAACTAGGAAAGTGGGCATCTCGGGAAAAGGTTAGTCAACTCCTTGTAGATTTATGCGCTTTTAAGCCTTATAGCTACGAAGAGCTTGCTTTGATAATTCAAAGAGCGGCCAAGCCAATGAAGGATAAGTACATAAAGCCTTTACGATTAGCAAACAAGCTCTTCTATTGGATTCCGGAGATGATTAATCATCCACTGCAAAAGTATGTTGCTGACCCTTCGATGGCGAGAAGTAGCAATAAAAAAAGAAAACAATAGAATTAAGATATATGAATATTTTTAAAATTGTGCAGACATTTGCGTCTCTTACTCAGGAAAGTGTTTTGAATACGCTATCCCTTTCTCGTTCATTTCGCCAATGTTATATTGAGAATACTGAGATGTTGCCAGTTTCCATAAATCCACTTGTTGATGCACATTTTAATCAGAGATTGAGAGAAACTGCGCA
This sequence comes from Dialister sp., assembly GCA_022722495.1. Lineage (GTDB taxonomy): Bacteria > Bacillota > Negativicutes > Veillonellales > Dialisteraceae > Dialister. The sequence goes on from JAIJLI010000130.1 coordinate 3,546, forward strand.
TAGCAGAATATTATATTCTCTATTGACAGGAAGTAATGTCGTAAAAAAACATTTTATAAAGTTTTTTTTAGACATAGATGTGTCTGCTAATGATATTACGATACCATATCCTGATAAAAATAGAATTGATTTAACTATTAAAGGGAAAAACTTCTTCTTGATAATAGAGAATAAAGTTAATGGAGCACAGGAACAAAAGAAACAGGTTGATAGATATGTTGATATAGCAAGCAAGATTTATCCTTCAAAGGAAATCTATGTACTATATCTGAACCAAGATGGATATACCTATCCGTCAGAGTATTCTTTATCATCTAAAGTTAAAATGAAGTTAGGTAAGAATTTTATCTGCAAAAATTATAAGGTTGATATTCTAAACTGGCTATATTCTGTCAATAGGATAATTCCTTTTGATACAGAACAGCAGCTAAAAAGTTCTATAGTCGTTTATATTGGCTATTTAGAAGAATATTTTGGAAACTCAAAAAGACAAATAATTATGAATAATAAACTTGATAAATTGATAGTGGAACAACTCAAATTAGATAATAAATCTACTTCTGAAAAGCTACAGGTTATTGAAGATGAATTGGAAAATGTTCAGAAACTCTGTGAACGATTAGAGTTCTTACAAGAACAGTATCAAGAGGAATATGATGAGGAAAATTTTAAAGAATGGTATAATAAATGTGTTGGCATTATTGACGATAAACTTATCCTTATATGTCAATCTTCTACGGAATTCGGTTTTGATTTTAATTATCATAAATCTAAATTCCGATGTGAGGTTTCTGTTGACGAAGGGGGATACTATTGGGGGATTAAGTGTTTAAGTCAGAGAATCTGTAAAAACGTACAGAGAAAATTGAAAGATATCGTGCTTAATAGTAAGTATGGATTCCATAATAATGAGGAAAATGCACCGGAATGGGTTGTGTCAGATTATGCTTCTGAGAGTGATATTGTAGAGCGTTTTGTTACGTTAACGTCAATAATTATTCAGCAACCAGAAGTGATTCTCTGTCAATAAGATTATAGTTTTATGCTCGCATATAAAATATGAATCCGTGAGGAAGACTTTGTGTCTTACCCACGGATTTTTATGTATATTCCTCATCAAAAGAACTCTAAGAGAGATAGATCGCTTTTACTGGTAATCTTTATGCCTTGACGTTCTGGATAATAGCTATAAATCAAGTAACCATTTCCATACAGGTATCACTTCTATTTTCTTGTCTTTTACAACAATTTCTTCTTCCAACTCGTAAGTTAGGATTATGAGACGCTTGCAATCCAATACCTTGGAAAGTTTGATAAGAGCTGTAGATTCTCTTTCCCAAGTTTCTGTAGATTTTTTGGGATTGTAGCTTACTTGTATAGCCATTGCTGCATCAGGTATATAAAAATCTACTTCTATATTTTTATTATAGAAGAAAACTTGTTCGTCTAACCCATATCTTCGTAATAGTTCCATTGCAACCATATTCTCTAATAATGATGTGTCTATATCCATGGCAAGGATACTGATAATACCGTTATCTACAAAATAGTATTTAGGGTTAGTCTCACGTTGTGTGAGATTGTCTGCGATATTCTTTATAGGATAAATTAAGAAAGCATCTTTAGAATATTCAATATAATTGATGAGAGTTGGTTTGCTGAGTTTAGCACCAGTAGATGTTATTATATTAGCGAGTCGTGTGAAAGAAATTGGTTGCTTTACGCTCTCAGCAAGTTTTCTGAAAAGTAAGCGAAGTGAGAACTGGTTCTCTATTTTGTTGCGAGAGGCGATGTCGCCGAGATAAATCTTTTGATATACACTATTGATATAATCTCTTTTTGATGCCAGTTTTGCACCTTCAGGAAAACCTCCAAAATGGAAATAGCTTTCAAAATATCTTTGTACTTTTGCTCTTCCTGATGTGGTTGCGATGGTATCTGTGTCATAAGAAATCTCATTGGCATTCAGAAATTCAGAGAAACTATATGGCATAATGTGTTTAGTGATATAGCGACCTCCCAAGGTCGTTGCCACATCACTGCTAAGCATTTTAGCGTTGCTGCCTGTTATATAGACTCTGTACTTGTTGTCAGCTAAGCGTCGTGCAAATTTATCCCAACCATCTATATTTTGTATTTCATCAAGAAATAGAATTGGGCGTTTGTCAGACATCATACCATGAACCTCAAGGATGAGGTTTAGTTCTTGCGCAGTCATGCCCATCAATCGCTCATCCTCAAAATTGAGATAGAGCATAGAGTTCCAACTGATACCTTGTTTCAGATATTGTTGAATTTGCTGATAAAGCATGAATGATTTGCCGGCTCGTCTTACGCCTATCAAGACATAGTTGGCAAACTCTTCCATTTGGATATCTCTTGGGACAATATGCTGTAATTCTATCTCTTTTCTATTTTCCAAGAGTATTTCTCTGATAACTTCTTTTTGTATCATAATCTCTTATTGTTTAATTGGTTTTGCAAAAATACGATTATTTTGTTAAATCGACTAAACAATATGCATAATTTAACATAAAAAGATGGAAGTAGTAAAAAATAGGAGCTAAATATACCTAAAAATATAGTAAGTAAAAAGAGCAGAAACTAACACTTGTATTCATATAAGCTTTTCTGTTGAATTCCGGAGATGATTAATCATCCACTGCAAAAGTATGTAGCTGACCCCTCGATGGCGAGAAGTAATACAAAGAAGAAAAAATAAAAAAGTCCGTGGAAATTTGTTTCCCCACGGACTTTTTTATTGTATAGTTAAAGATTCTTACGCCTTGAAACTCTCCAAGTCTTCTGCCTTGAAGTTCTGGATGTATGCTGAATGACCGAGAACTTCCTC
>JAIJLI010000131.1 GCA_022722495.1 Dialister sp.
AATGGCAACAGGGTATCCAGAAAAGCCTTGCCCTCAACTTCAAAAGGACTTTCTTGTTGAAGTAAAAGAAGCCGTACGCAATAATGGAGGAGCAGGCGTGATTGCTTGGGCACCAGAATGGGTTTCATCAACAAATGTTACCCTTTGGGGAGTTGGATCTAATTGGGAGAATGTCGCTTTCTTTGATTTCAATAATCAGCTACTTAACCATGGTGGCATAGAATTCTATTCTGAAAATAATGTTGCAGTAACGTTCAATGTTGACATGTCGAATGCAGGCAGTTCTGCCAAAGGCTATATCACAGGAGAGTTTACTGCAGATGCCAATGGAAACTGGCAGATTTTCCCTATGAAGCAAGTTGGCAGTAGTTCAACCTATACTTTTACAACCCATTTATCGCAAGGACAAACTGGAGCTTATTATTATTTAAGTGATAGTGTTTGGACAGCTCGCGAGACTGTACCAGAGAATTTACAAGGAAAATGGAATGATAGATTATATCAGGCATCTTCAACAGAAAAAGAACAGATAATATCAAATACATGGTCTAACTAATTCAATATATAATTATGAAGTTTAATGTGAATAATATGAGTAAGCAATTGGGATTTTGCGCATTTCTTTTACTAGGAACTTCCCAAATGGCTTTTGCTCAAAGTAAGGTTAGTTATAAAGGTAAAATCGTCGATGCTTCAGGCGAACCTATCATTGGTGCTACGATTAAAGAAAAAGGTACCAATAATGGCGTGGCTACAGACTTGGATGGTAACTTTACCATTGAGGCGAAGTCTGGCGCAACTCTCGTGGCTAGCTATGTCGGCATGAAGACTTTGGAACTGAAGCCTGCCGATGGAAAGTCTATGACTGTAACAATGAAGGACGATTCAAAAGTAGTTGATGAAGTAGTAGTTGTAGGTTATGGAACTCAGAAGAAGGCAAACTTGACTGGTTCTGTAGCATCAGTAACGAGCAAAGATTTGACAGATATTCCTACGGCTAATGCCACAAACTTGTTACAAGGCCGTTTGCCTGGTGTAACTTTGACCAGTAATGGTGGATTGGCTGGCGGCGATACTCCAGAGATTCGTATTCGTGGTATTGGCACATTTGGCAACAATGACCCTATGGTGCTGATAGATGGAGTAGAGGCTTCTGTTGCCCAAATCCAGCAAATTGCAGCTACGGATATTGATAATGTATCTGTGTTGAAGGATGCAGCCTCTGCTGCCATCTATGGTGTGCGTGCTGCCAATGGTGTTATCTTGATCACTACCAAACGTGGTTCTGCATCAAAGCCTACAATCAATTATTCTGGAAGCTATACAATTCAAAAAGCAGCTATTTTGCCAGACTATGTAGACGCTTACAACTGGGCAAAAATGTATAATGAAAGCAATAACAGAGAGGCTTATACAGCCGATATGTTGCAAAAGATACAGAATGGCTCTGACCCAGATCATTTTGCCAATACCAATTGGAACGATGCCATCTTCCGCACGGCTCCTATGACACAGCACAATCTGTCTGTAAGTGGTGGAACAAAGGATGTTCATTACATGACTTCTGTTGGCTACCTAAATCAAGATGGAGTGTTGAAGAATACAGGGTATGAACGATTTAATTTCCGTTCTAATGTAGATGCTAAGTTAGGTATCTTTAAGTTTGGATTGAATCTTTCTGGTTCTAAGGAAAACTTCACATCAGGTGCATCAGTCTCTGATTTGATGCGTACCTTGTCATGGTTTACACGTCCTACAGTTCCTGTAACCTATTCTAACGGGGAATATGGATGTGTAGATGGTAGCGACATTAGTTTCAGCACCTTTAAGAACCCAGTGCAGATGATGAATCTTGGTCATAATGAGAACAATGGCTACAGATTTGATGGTAATGTGTTTGCTGAGGTGGATTTGCTCAAGGGATTGAAGTTTAGAACCAGTTTGGCTTACAAGTATTATATGAACGATACTAAATACTATAGCCAGAAATCTTCTAAGTATGACGCAGAGGGCAATGTCTTATATACAGACGATAACAATAGCTTGTACCAGTACCATTGGCTGAATCAAAGCTACCTGAACGAGAATATCTTGACATACAACATTGCGATTAAGGACCATAAGGTCAATCTCCTTGCAGGCCATTCCATTCAGGATTACAAGGAAGGCAATTTCCATGGTTACAAGGAAGGTTTTGCCACAGATAATTTGTATGAGTTGGATTCCGCTACCAAGAATGATTATGTAGGTGGCAATGGCGCGGAATATTCTATGCAGTCCTTCTTTGGTCGCTTAAATTACAATTATGCAGATAAGTATCTGTTTGAATTCAATATTCGTCATGATGGTTCTTCACGTATGCCTAAGGCACATAGATATGCCACATTCCCATCATTCTCAGGTGCATGGGTTATGACCAACGAGAAGTTCATGCAGAATATTGAGCCTCTATCATATTTGAAGATTCGTGCCAGCTGGGGTAAGTTGGGTAACCAAGAGATTGGTAACTATGCCTACACTCCAACCATGGGTGCTTATTACAATTATTATTTCGGAAACGAGAAGATGATTGGTATGGCAGAGGACATTGTTGCCAATGATGACATCAAGTGGGAGACTACCACCATCACAGACTTAGGCCTTGATGCTGCATTCTGGAATCAGAAAATCAATGTAACATTCGATTATTTCAACAAAGTTACTTCTGATATTCTCTTGCAGCTGTCTATGCCAACAACATTCTTGGGTAATTTGTCGGCTCCATATCAAAATGCAGGTAAGGTAAGAAATCGTGGTTGGGAACTTTCGGCTAATTATCAAGACCATGCCGGTGATTGGGCTTGGCATGCTGGCTTCAACCTCTCTTCTGTAAGAAACAAAATTATAGATAACAAGGGCATTGACACCTATAGCGGACAGTCTATCAACCGTGAGGGAAACCCTATTGGGTCTTACTTTGGCTTGAAAGCTATCGGCTTGTATCGTACAGAAGCAGATTTGAACAGAACCAATAGCAAGGGGGACATTATCAAACAAAATGGATTGGCTCCATCTTTGGGCGACATCATGTATGAGGACTTGAATGATGATGGAAACATTGATGATTCTGACCGTCAGATTATCGGAAATCCATTCCCAAAGACAACCTATTCCTTTACATTGGGCTTTAGCTGGAAGAACATTGACCTCAATACATTCTGGCAGGGTGTAAGTGGAATCTATCGCTATTACTGGGAGCAGGCGACTATCACCAATGGCGGTAACATGACCACTCGATGGCTTGACCGTTGGAGCGAGAGCAATCCAAATGGTTCCATGCCAAAGCTTGGCAATGCATTTAATGAGAAATATTCTTCATTCTGGTTGAACAAGGCTGACTATTTAAGATTGAAAAATATAGAATTGGGATATACGTTTGACAAGAAACTGATTCACCATATTGGTGCATCTAGTTTGAGAGTTTATGTACAAGCTTCAAATCTTCTGACGATTACCTCGTTGAAAAACTACGACCCAGAGAAGAGTAGTGGCGACACAAGAGGTGATGTTCACCCTAATGTAAAGTCGTTCTCATTCGGTGTAAATGTAAACTTTTAAATAATTGACAATTATGAAAGTAAGAACAAATAAATATATCATAGGAATGCTCTTTTGTGGAGCATTATTGACGGCAACATCATGTTCTGATGACTTCCTGCAGAAAGATTCACTTACCTCTGTATCTAAGAATACTTTCTGGAAGACTGCAGCCGATGCAAAGGAGGGATTGGCAGCATGTTATGATGCTTTGCAGAATGGTTTTTTGTATAATGATGCCTCAAACCAGAACAAATGGGACGGTTGTGGTCCTCTCAACATGGATGCCATGACTGACAATGGCGGTCGATTCAACTGGAGTGGTTGGATGCCTGGTTACGACATCTGCAATGGTACCCAGTCTAGCAGTTCTCGATTGATTGAGACATATTGGTCGGCAAACTACGAGGCTATCAAGCGTTGTAACAGCTTGATAAGCAATGTGGATAAGGTTGATATGGATGAAAGTACCAAGGAACAGTATAAGGCTGAGGCTACTGTGATTCGTGCCTTGATGTACCTGAACCTCACTATGACTTATCAAGATGTGCCTTACATCACTTCTACCCAAAGCTTGACAGATGCCAACTGCGAGAAGACAGACAGATCAACTATCGTAAACAACATCATGCAGGATGTGCAAAATGCAGCCAATATCTTACCAAAGGAAACTTCTGAAAGAGGTAGAATTACCAAAGGCGCTGCTTTGAGTTTGCTAGGTAGAATTGCCCTTTACAATGAGAAATGGAATGCTGCTATCAAGGCGTATGAAGAAGTGACAACTTTAGGCTACTCTTTGTTCCCTGATTATACAACTTTGTTTACAGAAGACAACGAAGCTTGTGATGAGATTATCTGGGGAGTAAGATATGAAGGTCCTGGTAAAGGTGAAGGTAATGCTATCGGTGGTCATTGGGGCTCTCCTTTGGAAGCTATCAATGGTACGATAGATTTGGCAGACGCTTTCTATACCTTAGATGGCAAACCTTATACAAAGAAAGACGATGTTTGTAACATTGTCGATGGAACACCAGACTTATGGTCTGCCACAGGTACACGTTATGAGAATCGTGACCCTCGTCTGAAGACAACCTTATTCTTGCCAGGCATGACATGGGGTTCTGCGGATTGGAACTATGGCGGCTCTGCTGCTTCCTTCTCTACGGTATATGTCATGAAGTACTTCAACCCTGCATTGGCTTGGTCAACATCTTGGGATTCTGGCCAGGATTTCTATTTGATTAGATATTCTGAGGTTTTGCTGTCCTTGGCAGAGGCTTATATTGAGAACAATCAGAATCTAGATAAAGCTGTGAGTTTGATAGATGAGGTACGACAGAGAGCAGGTATGCCAACTGTAGAAAATGTAGAAGGAACGGGACTCTCACAAGAAAAATTGAGAGAGATTGTCCGTCATGAACGCAGAGTAGAGTTGGCGTTTGAAGGCTTACGATTGTTTGATTTGTATCGTTGGCATACTTTGAAAGATGCCGTTGACAGAATCAACAAAGAAGCTTCAACTTATAAGTTTGCTTATGAGTATCGAAACTATAAGGGCGAGCAAGAATATGTATGGCCAATTCCTCAGACCGAATTGGACAGTAACCCTATGTTGACACAAAACGATTTGTGGAAATAATATTAGAGGACACCTTACATTATTATTTAATTTAAGGTGTCCTTCTTTTTAATAGGACAGATTTATATGAAAAAGAAAAGAATAACAATGAATATATTATCAATCATGGCAATGGCTGCTCTCTTTTCTTGTAGCAGCACTTCAGACTCAGTTGAGAAAGAAAATTCTGGTGGAAATCGTACAACGACAACAGTGGATTCTACCAGTTACAAACCTACAGTTAAGTTTGCCACAATTCCATCTTATGATGGCTATGCCTTGGTATGGCATGATGAGTTTGACAATGATGGTTTGCCAAGCAAGGAGTGGAGTTATGAACAAGGCTTTGTTAGAAACAACGAACTTCAATGGTATCAGGACAAGAATGCAACAGTTGCTGATGGATGTCTCGTTATTGAGGGGCGACAAGAAAGGGTAAAGAATCCTGATTATGTAGAAGGAAGTGGCGATTGGAAGTTGCAACGTAAATATGCAGAATATACCTCCAGTAGCCTTACCACCCAAAATAGCTTTGCTTTTCATTTCGGCCGAATAGAAGTGAGAGCGAAGATTCCGACTGCAACAGGAAGTTGGCCGGCGATATGGCTCTTGGGTGATAAATGGGAATGGCCTAACAATGGTGAAATCGACATCCTGGAATATTATATCAAGAATGGTCGTCCTTCCATCCTTGCCAATGCGTGCTGGGGTGACAAGGGTTTGTGGCAGGCGGTATGGAATGAATCTGTAACACCATTTTCTCATTTTACGACCAAAGACAAGGATTGGAGCAAGAAGTATCATGTTTGGAAAATGGATTGGGATGAGAATTACATGTCTATTTATGTGGATGATGAGCTTCTCAATAAGATAGACTTAAAGACCACCTATAACAAAGGCTATGATGATAACTTCGAAAATCCATTTGTTTCTAATGAGATGAAGCATTATATCCTCTTGAATCTTGCCATTGGTGGAAATGGTGGAACTCCTGATATTTCTGCTTTCCCTCTAAAGTATCAGGTGGATTATGTGCGTGTGTATCAGAAGAAATAATAGAAACATCGTACAAAACCACTCCTCATTTATGAAACGAAAAGCATACAAAAGGATGTAAATTGTTCCGCGGATTTGCAATCCGTCGGAATAGTACGCCACTTTCAAAAACACTCTTCACTCTTCACCGGAAGGAC
>JAIJLI010000132.1 GCA_022722495.1 Dialister sp.
TAATTAGCCTTCCCCATCGGGGAAGGGGGACCGCGTCAGCGGCGCTCGGGTGCTTTCATAAATCGTCGACTTGAGACGCATTTTCCCACCCGCTTGCATACCGCCAGTGCCCTATCCGCCCCTACGGGGCACCTTCCCCTCGAGGGGAAGGCTGCGATACGAGAATACCATCATCTAACATGGCGGCGAAGCCGCCACCACAACCCTGAACCCTGAACCCTGAACCCACAACCCTGAATCCTTTCCCCTATTTCTCAAAGGAGCCTTTTATGGAGGAACGCAAACTTGCCCGCTGGCTTTCCCGCTACGACGGACCGCCGCTCACACTGATGGAGGTGTGCGGGACGCATACCTCAGCGCTGTACCGTTCGGGCATCCGTCAGATGCTCCCGCCGCAGATCACCTTCCTCTCCGGACCGGGCTGTCCGGTGTGTGTGACACCGACGTCCTACATTGATAAGCTCGTCCGCTATGCGCTCACTCCGGGCTGTCAGGTGATGGCCTTCGGCGATCTCCTCGCTGTCCCGGGCGGCCGGATGTCACTCTCTGGTGCGGAAGGCAGGGGCGGGCGCGTGGATTTCTTCTACGATCCGGAAGAGGTGCTCGCCAAGGCGGAGGCCGATCGAGGGACGACCTTCATCCTCGCCGCTGTCGGCTTTGAGACGACGGCGCCTGTCTGGGCGGATCTCATCCGCCGCGTCTATGAGGAGCATATCCCGAATGTCCGCTTCCTGACGGCGCTCAAAACGATGCCGGGGGCGATGTCGCTGATCTCCGGAGAAAGCCACATCGATGGCTTCCTCTGCCCCGGTCATGTCGCCGTGATCACAGGATGCCGTCCGTTCAGAAAACTGGCGGAAGAAACGGAAGAGACGATGGTGATCGGCGGCTTCTCGCCCGCTGACCTTCTCTGCGCACTGACGCGTCTCGTGCTTGCGGCGTCGCAGAAAAAGAGGGGACTATGGAATGAGTATCCGAGCGTTGTGACGGAAGAGGGAAATCCGAAAGCACTGGCTCTCCTTGCGGATGTTTTCACGCCGGGGGATGCCGTGTGGCGCGGTCTTGGGACGATCGCAGGCTCCGGACTTTATCTCCGGGAGAAATACCTCGCGCTCGATGCGGGCAGCTGGGGACTCTCAGAAGACCAGATGCCCGCCGGCTGTCGCTGCGGCGATGTCCTGACAGGCCGCATCACGAGCGAAGAATGTCCCTGCTTCGGTCGTGCCTGCACGCCCGAGCATCCTGTCGGTGCCTGTATGGTTTCCTCCGAGGGTGCCTGCTGCATCACTTATCGGGAGAAGTGATTGCGTGACTAGGGATTAGTGACTAGGGATTAGTGACTAGGGATTAGAGATTAGGATTCTCCAGCATCGTCATCCCGAGCGTAGCCCTCGATCTCTACTGCACTGTGGGAATCAGCGTGTATGCGCCGGGGAAAAACGGTGTCTTGGTGCTGCTGAACATCAGGCAATGAGCGTTCTGCTATAGAGATTTCTCGGCTACGCTCGAAATGACGACGGCGCGAAGCGCTATCAAAATTCTGCGGCGCTTCATTATTTTATGCGCCGCACCACCATTTCTCATTTCTAATTTCTCATGCAAGCAAAGCTTTCATTCGAAATCAAGGGACAGCACGCCTCTTGGGCGAACCCTGAACCCTGAACCCTGAACCTATTTCCAACCAACGATCAATCAACAAGGAGCATCTATTTATGAATATCGAACTTCGCCACGGGAGCGGCGGCGAGGAGACGGGGAAGCTGATCGCCTCTCTCTTTGCCAAGTATCTTGGAAATCCCATCTTAGACCGTATGGAAGACGGTGCGGTGCTGCCGCCCCTCTCCGGCGTGCCTGTCATGACGACGGACAGCTTTGTCGTCTCGCCGCTCTTCTTTCCGGGGGGCGACATCGGACGGCTCTCCGTCTGCGGGACGGTGAATGATCTGGCCTCGATGGGGGCAAGGCCTCTCTATCTGACGGCGGGCTTCATCCTCGAGACGGGACTTTCCACCGATGTATTGGAGCCGATCGTCCGCTCCATGGCAGAGACGGCGAAGGAGGCGGGCGTCACGATCGTGGCCGGTGATACAAAGGTCATCGAAGGGAAGGGCGGCCTTTACATCAATACCGCGGGCCTTGGCGATCGCGCGCCGGACTGTGAGATCTCCGCGGGAAATCTTCATGATGGGGATGCGATCCTCGTCACGGGGACGCTGGGCGACCATCACGCCGTCATCCTTACAGAGCGCATGCAGATGAAGACGACGCTTGCGAGCGACTGTGCGCCCCTGAATCATCTGGTGGAAGCCCTTCTGGCGGCGAAGCTGCCCGTCCATACCATTCGCGACATCACGAGAGGGGGACTGGCGACCGTTGCCAATGAGCTGGCGGCAGCCTCCGGCGTTTCCATCACGCTCTCCGAAGAGGCACTGCCGATCAGAGAAGAGATCAAAGCGCTCTCCGGCATCCTGGGGCTTGATCCATTGACGATGGGAAACGAGGGCAAGATGCTGATCGCGCTCCCTGCCGCCGAGGCAGAGACGGCGCTTCGCATCCTTCGCACGCTCCCCTATGGGACAGAGGCCGAAGAGATCGGGCGCGTCAGCACGGGAAGCGGCGTGCATCTTAAGACTCTCTATGGCGGACGCCGCCGCATCCTTCCGCTTCGGGGAGAGGGTCTGCCGAGGATCTGCTGAGAGAAAGTCGGGGATAAGTGACTAGGGATTAGGGATTGGAAGCAAGCGGTGATTGAAATAGCGCAATTGTTGCGCTAATGGTTCTGCAAGGAAGATCCCTCGGCTTCGCTCGGGATGACGATACGTGCGAAGCACCATCAAAATTTCTCGGCGCTTCTATTTTTTTATGCGCCGCACCAAACCCTTTGAACCCGTAGAACCTACAGAACCCGCTGAACCTCTTTCAGCCGCAATCAAAGAGCATCACGCCCCACGGGCCAACCCCGAACCCATTTCATAAGGAGAACATCCATGATCCATAAATTTCACAGCCGGCCGAATGGCTGGGAGGGCATCACGCCCCATATTTACAAGGAAAATCCCGGGGTCTTTCGCGATGTGACGAAGCAGATCCTTTTTGACAACGAAGCCGATCTTCCGGTGCAGTTTCGCTATTTTCAGGTGGAGAAGGACGGCTTCTCTTCGCTGGAAAAGCATGAGCACATGCATCTCGTCTTGATCTTCAAAGGGAAGGGCCATGCGCTTCTTGGAAGTGATGTGCATGAAGTCAGGGAAGGGGATCTCATCACCATCCCGCCCTGGCAGTGGCATCAGTTTCGCGCGGACGCAGGAGACATCCTGGGCTTCCTCTGCCTCGTGAACCATGACCGCGACATCCCCGTTTATCCGACAGAGGAGGAGCTCTTGGCACTCAAAAGAGATCCGGAGATCGAGAAATTCTTGAAAAAGTAAGGAGCATATATGTTTGAGAACAAGTCGACGATCATTTTTGATATGGACGGGACGCTGATCGACTCCGTCGGCGTGTGGAATCAGGTAGACCTCCGGCTGATCCAAACGCTTGGCGGGCCTGCCATGGCAGAGGGCGATATCCAGCAGAGAAGAGAGCGCTTCCTGAAGGAGCATCGAGATGCGGAGAAGCCGTATCTTTCTTACTGCGAGGAGCTGGGGAAAACGTATGCCTCCGCATGGCAGGCCGAAGACATTCTGCAGGAGCGTTACCGCATAGCGCAGAATTTCCTGAAGGAGGTCGTGGACTACAAGCCGGGCGCACCGGAGGTGCTCCATGCTTTCAAGAAAGACGGGAAGACACTCGTGATCGCCAGCACCACGCGCCGCGGCAATATGGAAGTATATCGGAAGGAAAACAGAAGCATCCGCAGCAAAGCACCGCTTGATTCCTGCTTTGCGAGGATCTATACGCAGGAGGATGCGCTGGAAATCAAGCCAAGCCCGGCCATCTACCTCAAGGTCATCGAGAACATGGGCCTTTCCAAAGAAGAATGCTTCATCTTCGAGGATTCGCTGGCGGGCGCGGCCGCGGCAAGAAATGCCGGCATCGACTTCGCCGTGATCTATGACCGCTACTCCGATGCCGACCGCGAAGAGCTAGATCAGATGACGCCGTATCAGTTTGGGGATTGGGAGGACGTGCTGAAAGTCATTAGACGGTAATAGGTTCAAAGGGTTCATTGGGTTCTACCGGTTCAACGGGGGATGGGCGGCGCATCAAAATGAAAAAGCGCCGCAGGTTTTTGATTTGAGAGAGTGCGTTATTTCTGAAAGATGAGAACCATGCCCTCCCTTTAGAACCCGCAGAACCTATCGAACCGGTTTCATTCCTTTGACACGGGACGCTTTTCATGCTATCATTCTCCCATAAGTGAGGGAGTAGCAGCCACTTCGGTGGAGCCCGTCAACATACTGGCAGTGACCCGTACATCCTGCCTGGCTTGCTTTAAAAATGCGAGACTCACGTGCATAGTTTTCGGCTGTGCGCGGGGTCTTTTTTTCGTGGGAAGAAAGCGCTGGAAATGACCATGAGAGACTGGTCACGCATCCCTTTCGGCGAAGCCGCACAGCTCATTTCATTTCGGGGAGATATCAATGAGTGGTTTATTTTTTTTGAACAGTGTCCTGCTCGGCATGGGACTTGCGATGGACGCCTTTTCCGTCTCGCTTGCGAATGGCCTTGCGAATCATTTCCTCCGCATCCGCACCATGTGCCTCATTGCGGGGACCTTTGGTTTCTTCCAGTGGCTGATGCCGATGGCAGGCTGGGCATGTGTGAACCGGATCGTCGATCTTTTTCAGGTGCTGCTCCCGCTCGTGCCGTGGGCATCGCTGGTCCTGCTCGTTGCCATCGGAGGGCTCATGATCCGCGACGGTCTCTCCGGAGAAGAAGAGGACGTCAAGGTCAGCGTGGGTCTTCGCTACCTGCTGCTCCAGGGGCTCGCGACCTCCATGGACGCGCTCTCCGTCGGTTTCACCTTGGCGGAGTACCCCTTCGCCAAAGCGATGCTCGCAAGTATCATCATCGGCATCGTGACCTTCGCCATCTGCATCGCAGGGCTCTTCCTAGGGAAACGCTTCGGCATGAAGCTCGCGGATAAGGCGACCATCTTAGGCGGCGCGATTCTCATCGGGATAGGGCTGGAAATATTCTTCGGCGCGTGAGCCGGCATCAGGGGCGGCAAAAGCGTATGTCCATAACAGACGGCGACGCTACCCCGCACCGCCGCCTGGCAGCTGCGGAAAGATCGTTTCACCGCTTTCTCTTCCAATGATAAATAACTTTTCGCGAAGACTGGAAAAAGAACGGAAAGTATGGTATCATCTATGCATGAGTATGCGGGTGTAGTTCATCGGTAGAACGCCAGCTTCCCAAGCTGGACAGGAGGGTTCGACTCCCTTCATCCGCTCCACATGAATTGGGAGAGCCCGAAAGGGCTCTTTTTTGTTTGGCTTGGTAGGATATAATAGTGGTGACTAGTGATTGGTGACTCAAGCCAAGAAAGGAATCAACGTATGCCATACACCTACTACGATATCGGACTGAATCTTTTTACGAAATCCTTCCCCCACCCGGAGAAGATCATCGAGGACGCGCACGCCGCAGGAATCCAGTGTATCCTGACCGGCTCGGAGGCGGAGGAGAATGAGCTCGTGAATGATTTCACGAAGACCCATGACGTCTACGGGACGGCGGGGATCCATCCGCACAGCGCCGACGAAGCGAAGGAAGAGGATGTGGCGCGCATCGAGGAAATATTGACCACGAATCCCCGTGTCCTGGCGGTGGGAGAGACGGGGCTCGACTATGACCGCATGTACAGCAGGAAGGAGAATCAGATCCACTACTTCAAGGAGCTGATCCTGCTCGCAGAGAAATTGGGAAAGCCGCTCTTCCTTCACGAGCGGGATGCGGCGGAGGACTTCATCGCCTGCTTTGCCGGTCACGAAGCCATCTGCCCGCGCGCCGTCGTCCACTGCTATACGGGGGATAAGAAAACGCTCCGGCGGCTGCTCGATATGGGCTTCTACATCGGCATCACCGGATGGATCTGCGATGAGCGCCGTGCGGATGACCTGCGCGAGGCGGTCTCAATCCTCCCGCTGGATCGCGTGATGATCGAGACGGATGCGCCGTACCTCACGCCGCGCGGCTTCCACCTGCCGAGGACGAATGTGCCGCAGAATATCACCTACGTGGCGAGGACGCTTGCGCAGTACATGGGCGTCTCGGAAGAGGTGCTCACGAAATGCGCGAAGGAGAATACGGAGCGGTTCTGGGGAATCAGATAGAGGGGGGAATGAGGAATTAGGAATTAGGAATTAGGAATTAGGAATGAGGAATGAAGGTGGCGGCTTCGCCGCCTTTTT
>JAIJLI010000009.1 GCA_022722495.1 Dialister sp.
GGCAGTTGGAAATGGGCAGGCTTCGCCGCCGGCTACACCACGCTCTTGGCATGGGTAGTATCGGCTCTCGTCTTCCAAATAGGAAGTTTGTTCCTGTAAAAAGGATACAACGATAAAAAGTAAATTCTCCCGAAGAAAGAGAGTGTTCTCTTTCTTCGGGGGATTTTTTAGTTTTTCAAAATGTATATCTGATCTAGAATTTCTCCTTCATCAAGAGGCAAAAAAGTCAATTGATGCCTCTTTTTGTTTCCAATCGGTAATACGACCCTTCGTATAGAATGATTCCATAGAACATTCTCTTTCCACTCTTCACTTCTCCCTTGAGTAGCATAATCTATAATATGTGTAGTTTGTTTATCTAATGAAATTTGGAATCTAAGCTGATTTCCCGACAGTGGATGAGTTGGAATCATTCGAATTTCTACGACAACAGAATCCATTGCATCGCACTCAAAATCAAATCTGACCTTTTTCCCCTTTTTAGTCTTGATAGCCTTTTCTTCATATCCTAATCCTTCACAAGATTCAAAAGAACCTTGTTTACTATCTGCACCCGAAAAGCAAGCTATATATTGCGGTTCTTTGCATAACGCTTCTTTAGAAGAGCTTCTTTCCACAGGTTCAAAGACGGGAAGCCTTCGAGGTTGAAAATCCATCATTCTGTGCCATTTTCCTTGATTATAGAACCCTGTATTATAACGCCGAGTTAGTGCAGAAATACTATCGAAAGCTGCATCACTTTTCTCCCAAGAACAAAGTCCATGTCGAGCTTGCTGGGCGAAAAGCATTTTCTTATTCATCTCAGCAGCAGCCTGTACAGGATATTTGACCAATTGGAAATAGGTGTCTTTTTGGTCATTCGGAATCTTTCTAAAGATTTCCTCCACATTTTTCTCTATAGTTCCATACTCTGCAAGGCGTTTTTGGATTTTCTCTAAACTCCACGGCATATCACGTACAATACGATAGTAATTAGTGTGATACTCTTCTTCACGAGTATTGCCCATAAATTCTGGCTTCCGAATAAAAGCCAACCTATAACTCTCCCTCATGATTGGAGACAACTCTTTGCCTATGTTATCACCAAACTCACGACAAAGGAAATCTGTGAGATGCCCTTTTACTCCTTGTTTTCTTACACGATCCAGATTCCAAGCCATATCCAAAAACATTTCTGTTTGGTATTCAGCAGGCTTAAGGTCTCCAACATTCAATATCCACATTTTCTGTATGCCATTTTCGTAAGCAGAAGACATCTGCTGAAACATAAGAGCTGGTGAAAAAGTACCAAGCCATAGATAGTCATGAGGACGCCCCCAGTAACTAACATGGTAATAAATACCATTTCCTCCCTTGCGTGAACGTTCTTCCACTGTAGGCATGTGACGTATATAGCCATAGTTATCGTCACACCACATGAGACAAACATCCTCAGGAACATGAAGCCCTGATCGATAAACATCCAACACCTCTTTATAAGGAATAAACACTTGCGGAATTTTTGTCACATCACTATTCACATATTGGGCAAGCAGTTGACGCTGGTCCTTAAATACTCTTTCCAGAACTTGTCTCTGCTCATCAAGCGTCTTTGCACCGTTCATAGCTCCGTCATGCACACCACGCATACCAATCGTATAAAGTATCGGTTGATGAGCCACATCCTTTACTCGATTTTCCCAAAAACGATAAACATTGCTATCATTATGTACATAGTCATATTCCCCGACGCCTCTACTTTTCCATTCTCCGTTGGCATTACATGCCATGGGTTCACAGTGCGAACTTCCTATATAAATGCCATATTGTTCCGCAACATCCCGATTTCCATTAGTAAGAAAAAAGGGAACAGTACATGCATGCATGGCAGGCCAGAATGCATTAGCACGCAGTCGGAGCAGCAACTCGAATATGCGAGAATTTGTCTTGGGACCAATACGGCCAAGTTTATGCCAAGGCTCGTAGTTTAGGCTCGACCATTGAGTCATTCCCCAATCTTCATCATTGATAAAGATGCCACGGT
The DNA here is from genome assembly GCA_022722495.1 of Dialister sp. Lineage (GTDB taxonomy): Bacteria > Bacillota > Negativicutes > Veillonellales > Dialisteraceae > Dialister. Next base: position 2,024 of record JAIJLI010000009.1, read on the forward strand.
ATTCCACTGAAGGAGATTGCTCATCCGTATAGCCATCCGTCAAAGTTAAAAAAGACTTTTTCTGGGGCCTTGCATCAGCCCACCATTTCCAAGGAGAAACCCCTAACAAACGTGAGATTTCCAACAGGCCATAAGCCAAGCCATGATTATCACTTCCTGTCACAATGATTTTTCCATCTTTTGCAACAATCTTAAAAGCTTCCTTCTTACCTTTCAGAAGCTTGCTGTCAATATGCAATAATATATCACCAGTTTTGGGAGTGACCACAACTGAAGACTCCAATACATCCTTGCAATCCTCAGCAAACATACGGATAGCTGATTTGACAACAGGTTCCACGGTAGAAGTGTCACACTGAATATTAATACTCTTACCTGCATAGATACAGAAATCCTTGGCATTCATTTCAATGCTTCCAATCAATAGCAACACTATCCAAAAACTTTTTTTGAAACTCATGAGTAAAATCTTTTTATTATTAATAAACATTGTCATTTGGCAGTTTTTTATACTGGAAACAAGAAACAGAAACCTTTCCCTTTCCACTACAATACACACCAGGAAGAAGACTCAAGAAAGCTGACAGTGTATTATGGTTATAGCCAGAAACTTCTAAGCCCCACTGCATTTGATACCATTCCTTGCCATCCCTACTCATATAGCCTGTAACCACCTGATCTTCAAATCGCAGCTTAAGCCAAAAGTCTTTACCCAAGCGATTATGGCCTTTGTCCCTGCGCTGCCCTCTACGCCAACAAGTTACTTTATTCTTATCACATCCTAATCCTACAAAGAAATATTCATTGTAATAAAGGACCAAGCCTGCCTCAGCATTACCCTCTATCTCGAACTTGGCACTCATCTCGTAGTTTACGTCTGGAGCCACAAACATCAGTGGTGAGGCAGAAGCAGGATTATCGCCTTTCCCTTCAATGGTAATTGCCTTGGCTTTTATTTTGAAACGATTGGCTTGGATGCCTTTCCATCCCTTCCACTCCTTGCCTATTCTGAAATCAGAAAGAGATTTTGCAAAATCATACTCGCCAGTTATCTTTTCTCCACCTATTTTGCTAGAGATTTTCTTTTCTCTCTTTTGATTTTCTTCGATGACAGGCTTTGCCAAAGGATGCACTACTTCTGCACCTGTTGGTGCTTTCAACCATCCATCAGAAGTAATCTCAATAGGCTCCAACAAGGTTTGGCGACCTTGGTTCAATCTATCCTTGTTGTAAGCATGATACACAGCCCACCACTTGCCATCAGGCGTATCAATCAATGAGGCATGCCCTTTTGACCACCATTTTTCCACATTACAATAAGTATGAATCAATGGATTGATGGGACTATTCTCCCAAGGACCATCCACACTTTTGGAACGAGCAACGATAGCCATGTGGGTAGTAGCTGGCCCAGCAGTACCTCCTTCTGCATTCAAGAAGTAATAGTAATCGCCTATTTTCTTGACTTTTGGTCCTTCCAAGGCCTTTCCTTCCACTGTCCAATCAGGAGGAATCTGCCAACCATCATACACTTTTTCCATTTTACCAATCGTAGAAAGTCCATCATCCGACAAGCGTATGCGATGTCCTCCGCTCATAAAGAGCCAACGAACATTTTTCCCTTCGTCATAAACATGGCTAGGATCTATCCAATTTCCAACTTTCAAATCCACAGGGTCGCTCCAAGGACCATATGGAGACTTGGAAGTAACCACATAATTATAAAAATCATCATTCCCCTTGCTAACCGTAAAATAGATATAATATTTGCCATTATGCTTGCAAATATCCGGTGCCCATACCGAACCTAAGTTTTTCCTCAAGGCATAGCTTATCGGCTCCCAATTCACCAAATCATTAGAATGATAAACGGTCAATCCTGGGAGATATTCAAAAGAAGAATGGGTCATATAATAATCATTTCCATCTCTTACGATAGTTGGGTCGGGATGATCGCCTCCCAAGATGGGATTCGTGAAAACTTGCTCAGCATTCTTTCCAAAGACATAAGCCATACTGGCATTTATGAAGTTATCATCCGAACCATACAAGCTCTTTCGCTTATCCGACCAGTTAGGTCTTTCGCCCGTCACCTTTATCTCCAAGGTATATTGTCCATAAGAGAGCTTTGGAGTTATAACCCGAATGCCCTCTTGTGGCACCTTACTATAGAAATCTATCAAAGAAGAATAGACGGTATCCTTCTTATGATTCAATACAGAAACCAAGGAATAGCCACCATGGGCATCCGTTCTGCCGACTACTGCCACATGCGTACCAACGAAATCCAGGCTTACAGACTTACCCGCCTGATTACTATTCAAAAGAAACGGTTTCTTATAGATGGCTTGGTTCAATATATCCTCCGATTTCATCTTCTGTATATTCCAAGACTGCCAATAAGCAGGAATGGAGAGTTTATCGCCTGCTACTTGCAACGGCATCCACACGTATGTGGCGGCAGAAGCCTGATGAGGATAAGACCATCTATCGCCCATATACATAGGGGTGCCGTCTGGAAGCATCAAAACAAAAGAACTTTGGGAATTCCATGTCAAAGTTCCTTCTGGGCAGAATACACCTTGCTTCTTCCAAGGTCCAGCAATGTTCGTTGCAGTGAAATAATAATTGTCATTACGCTCCCAACTGGTCAAGTTGGAAGTCAAGAGATAATACATTCCATTTTTCTTAAACATGGCAGGCGATTCTCCCATGCCCTTTACATTGGCTATCATCGTATCCACACTGAGATAATCATCACTCAAACGATAAATCGGTCCGTGATGGGTAAGAAGATAGCCTTTGCCATCCTCATCCTGAAAAACGCCCATGTCCCATCGTTTGATGGGTTGTCCTTTATATTGAAGTGTTCCTCTCAGTTGATAATCACCATTGATGGTCTTGCAAGTAGCGATGCCGATATGCGGATCCATATATTTCAAGTCATCAGCGTGCATCAGCATGACATACATTCCGGTTTTAGGACAACGCATCACCTTCACTCGCTCACCCACTCTGTTAGACCCCAAGATGCCATCTTTCTGCACAGGAAGTACCACTCTTTCAAAGTGCCAGTTTACTAAATCCTCGGAAGAATAACATCCAAATCCAGGGAAGGCATTGGAGGTATCGCTCTTATATTCGCCAAAAAGCCAATATTTTCCATTGTCTCGGATGATGCCAGCTCCATGGGCATTCACCGGTTGATGATTTTGGTCATACCAAGGCACACCATTCACAATGAGCGAAGTTTGTTCTTGTGCCAATATGCTCGAAAAAAAGGAACAAATCCATAAACATAAAAGCATGCAAGCTATTTTATCAAAAATTTTATTCATATTATCCATACGATAAGTTACTAAAAAATAAGGAGAGGGAACAAGAATACTATCTTGCTCCCTTACAAACCCAAAAACAATTACAAACTAATACCCGGTATTCTGTTTAAAATTCCCTGTGGTCTGGTCGATTACAGACTGAGGAATCGGACGGACCACAATATGCTCATCCATTTTATTTATCTTGGCAGCAAGATTGTTATACTTCAATGTACGCTCTATCAACTTGCCAGTGCGTTTTAAGTCCATCCAACGGTTATACTCACCAGCCATCTCGCGAGCACGTTCATCCAAGATAAAGTCGATGTTCACATCAGAAGCCTCAATGTCCATATCCTTCACATGTCCTTCCAAGGCTGCACGCTCACGAACTTTATTGATGCGGTCGGCTGCCTTTTGGCTATCCCCCAGTTTATAATAAGCCTCGGAAGCTAAGAGATAAGTATCTGCCAAACGGAAGAGGAAGATGTCCTTGGTGCTAGTATAAGAAGTGTTATTAGAAGGATAAGAAGAATTTGGATCATAGAACTTCCATATCATCGGACACATACCAGAACCACCTACATGCTCAATATCTTGCTTCCATCTATCCTTTGTAACAATGATGGCATTAGGATGCTGAGCCATGAATGCCAAGGAATCCTGCTGGGTAAAAGGCTGGTCATATTTTGGGAAATACAAACGTAAGTCGCCTTCCTTCAAGCCAATGTTAGCATCTGCTCGTGTGGCATAAAACTCACTCTTGAAGGTTGCATCATAACGGCTATCAACAGAAGTATCATAAAGTGAATACAAGAACTGGGTTGGCATGAACTGATTTTTCTTCCAGCCATACTTTAAGTTACCTTGTTCAAAGCCAGACACCACTTTTGTCCACAATTCAAATCCATAGAGATTCTGTTGTCCATTACCACCATATTGGCTACCCAAAGAAGAGCCATCATATTGCACAGAGAAGATGATTTCACTGTTTTTTTCATTACCTGTAGCAAATACATCAGTGAATGTTGGCTGCAAAGCATACTGTCCACCATTGATGACCTCATCTGCCAAAGTTGCAGCACGAGAGAAATCATTTGACTCTGCATATGACTTGTAACCACGGGTAAGATAAACCAATGCCATCAAATGCTTGGCAGCCCCCTGCGTGGCACGTCCATACTCATCTTGCTTGGCAGGCAACACCCCAACAATGTCGTTCAATTCACTCAAGATAAAGGAATAAACTTCCTTCTCTGGAGTACGTGAAAATTCGGTTATAGGAGAATTAATCTCGTCTGTAACAATCGCCACATCTCCAAACTGCTCCACCAACAGATAGTAATAATAAGCACGCAAGAAACGAACTTCCGCCAAACGTTGCTTAACCGCATTCTCAGACATACCAGCCACAGAAGTCGACTTATTGATGGCAGTATTGCATACTTGAATGCCATAGTAAGCATTCGTATAAAAATCGCTTACATAACTATTTTGGGCATCCAGCGTAGCATATTCATTCAGTTCGCTGCTATATACGTCACGATTGCCATAGCTACCGCTAACCAGCTCACTCTCTCCACGGGTATAGATATCCACACCCAAGTTGAACAACCAAGGTTCATTCTTCCAGATAGAGCGCAAGGTAGCATAAGAAGCATTAACTAAGCTCTCATAGCCTTCCTTCTCTTGGAAATATTGCTCTGAATTGACATTACTTAGGTTTTCCTCATCGAGGAATCCGTCGCAAGAAGTCATTCCCAGTACCAAACAAGCACCGACGATATATATATTAATCTTTTTCATAATGAGTCTTCTATTTAAAATTCTACTTTTGCACCAATCAGATAAGTGGTGTATCCTGTGGCTGTGCCCCAAGTATTTTGGGTAGCCCACTCTGGGTCAAATCCTTTATAAGAGGTAAAGGTAAATGGGTTATTGGTGGTGACATACAAGCGAGCATGCTTGACATTGATCTTCTCCAACCAAGACTTTGGCAAATTATAGCCTAAAGTGATGCTACCCACTCTCACGAAAGAAACATCCACATAGCGCATGGCATCGTAATACTTGCCCTTATTGCCTGGTTGCGGATATTTATTGGATGGATTTTCTTTTGTCCAATAGTTTACATTCACCTGCTTGTAGTTGCCTTCGTATGTCATGTAAGCCGACATAAAGGCATCTTGCAACTGAGCACCCTGCTGCGTATAGAGATACACAGAGAAGTCAAAGTTCTTGTAAGTAAATGTATTGGTGATACTTCCTATCCACTTTGGAGAACGCTGGCCGATGACTTGCTTGTCATCAGAGTTGATGATACCATTGTCATCCAAATCTTTCACCTTCACCTGACCAGGAGTCTGACCATATTTCTTTGCCAACTCAGCTTCGTCCGTTTGCCAGATTCCATCAAATACATAATCGTAGTTCACATCCAGAGGCTTACCAATAAACCACTTGTTGGCCACATCGTCTTGCTTTCCATTATAGAGTTCTACGATTTTGTTCGTATTCTTAGAGAAAGTGATGTTGGTTTCCCATCCAAAATCCTTGCCTTGGATATTCACCGTGTTCAAGCCGATTTCAACACCATGGTTTCTTACCCATCCGATATTATCCCAAACAGACGACCAACCTGTGGTCTTAGGGATATTTCTCTTCATAATCAAGTCTTTGGCATCACGCTGATAAACATCAATGGCACCGTTGATACGATTGTTGAAAAAACCGAAATCCAGACCCACGTTGATTTCATGCGTCTTCTCCCATGACAAGTTTTTATTGGCAAGTCCATTCTTGTAATAAGCCGAGATCACATTGCCACCATAATCATAGTTCAATCGAGAGATACCCGACTGGGTGCCATAGATAGATACGGCATCATTACCCGTAACACCATAGCTAAGACGCAACTTCAGATTGCTGATAGCAGGAGCGCTCTTCATGAAATCTTCCTCTGTGATACGCCAAGCAAGAGCGGCAGAAGGGAAGAACGACCACTTATTGCCATCAGCCAAGCGAGATGAACCATCATAACGACCAGAAACTGTCAAGAGATAGCGATCATTGAAAGAATACTGTACTCTTGCCAAGAAGGAGGCCAAAGTGCGCTTTTGATAATTGGTAGAAGAAGTCATCTGATTGCTCAAACCTGCAGCACCCAAGTTATACCAATAGCTGTTGAAAGGGAAATCCTTGGCAGCTTGATTGGAATATTCCCATTGCTCCATCTGGATACTCTGTACAAAGCTTGCGTTCAGGTGATGCTTATCCAACTGCTTGTCGTAAGTAATCTGGTTATCCCATACATACGACCAATAATTGGTTTGATCGTATTTTGCCGTCACTCCAGCAGCCTTGCCTGTTGAATTCTTGGCATTCTTTCCCACAACCTCACCATATCTCTTATAAAGGAACTGAGGCGCAAACTGGCTCTTGAGCGTCAAGTCCTTGATTGGTTTATATTGCAAATAGACATTTCCAAAGATTCTATATCTCTTGGTTTCACGATGCTCGCCATCAGCAGTGCTTTCCAACAAAGGATTGGTGGTTCCATCATTACGGAACACATGATATGCCAGATAGCCCTCTTCATCGTATGGATATGCCACTTGAGGAAGACGATAGGCTGAGCGAAGCGTCTCGTAGCTTCCAGCATTTTGCTTACTATAAGTGAAATAGAGACTGCCACCCATCTCCCAAGACTTCAAGAACTTGCGATTTACATTCAAATGGAGATTGTAACGATTGAAATCTTGGTCGCGTATTGTTCCTTCCTCATGCAACTGACCGATACCCAAGGAGAACGTTCCCTTGGCATCACCACCTGAGGCTGTGATGGTATTGCTATATTGCTGACCGGTGCGCATGGTCAAGTCAATCCAGTCGGTATAGTCCTTGTTATCGATTCTCTCCCACTCCTCTGGGGTAAAGAACTCTGCATTGGTACGATCGGTGCTGCGACCGAGATTCTTAAACAATTCGGTACGGAACTTGACATACTCGTCTCCATTCATCATATCAGGCAGATGACTAGCCACACGAGCACCATAGTAGCCATCATAATTGATACTGAAATGACCTTCCTTACCACGTTTGGTCGTAACGATAACAACACCATTGGCACCACGGGAACCATAAATCGCTGTAGCAGAAGCATCCTTGAGTACATCAATCTTTTCTATGTCAGTAGGGTTCAAGTCGCGGGCATCTGATGAAGTAGGAATACCATCTATCACCCAAAGAGGTTCGTTGCTATTGTTGATGGAACTCTTACCACGCACAACAATACTATAGCTACCACCAGGACGAGCCGCATTTCTTGTAATATTGACACCCGAGATTCTACCTTGCATTGCATCTACAGCATTGGTTTGAGAGGCAGATGTAATACTAGAGGCATCCAAAGAAGAAACTGATCCTGTAACGTCACTGCGCTTCACAGAACCATAACCAACTACTACCACCTCGTCAATGGTCTTGGAATCTTCTCTAAGCACAATGTCCAAAGGTTTATTAGAATTTACCGTTACCTTCTGAGGAAGATAACCCACATAAGATATTTCCAAAACACCCTTAGGCGCCATATCCAAGAAGAAATTGCCATCTAAGTCTGTAATGGTACCATTACTCGTACCTGCAATTTTGATAGTGGCTCCTATAATAGGTTCCCCATTGGAGTCCACTACCTTTCCTGTGATTTTTTGACTTTGTTGCATGATATTCATTGCCACCTCACCTTTACCATATAGATAATTAGGTGAAACTAGGGAAACTCCCATACATAGCAAGAATGCCGTCAATGTAGAATCGTTTCGTTTCATAAGGTTTTCATTTTTCGTTATTAATATTGTTGTTTCTGGTTGCAAAAGTAGTCGTTTCTTTTCTAAAGGATGGTTTTTTATCGATCAAGCCACACCGATAAACGTTCAATCAGAATCTTGGCAACGTTTTTCTGTCAATCTTCACCGAAAATCAAGCATTTACGAAGTTTTTCTTGCAAATCTCATAAAAAATAAGTAACTTTGCATACAAACAAAAGACTGATTATAGAAAACGCTAAATACAGAAATAAGATGAAAAGACTGACATTCTTGCTCTGGCTCCTCATAGAAGTATTCACCTTATCGACAGCTAAAGAAGGTTATTCTTTCTTGAATATTGGTTTGAGAGAAGGCTTATCCAATGAGTTCGTCAATGACATGGTTATGGACGAACAGGGATTCCTTTGGGTTGCCACAGAGTCGGGATTGAACCGTATCGCAGGCAATAAATGCACGATTTTCAAGACCAGCAACTCAAATATCGGAGAAGATTCGTTCATCAATTTATGTTACGACAAAGGAAGCAACTCCGTGTGGATGCAGTTCAAAAACGGAAAGATAGACGTCTTTGATTGCAAAACGCAAACTTTTAAGCACTTCTCAGAACAAAAGGAAATGCTTCAGAAAAGTGTCTCCGCTATTCATGGTTCCTCGGATGGAGGCATTTGGATAGCGTTTTATAGCGGCGACATACAGCATTATAATGCCAATACACAAAAGTTTACGACTTTTCCTAAGCGACTTTTCCCTAATATCAAGAACGGTATCAGATGTATCATGGATGATGGGAATGACCATTTGTATATCGGCTTACGAATGGACGGCATGTATGTCTATAACCTCAGGACAAAAAAGACGAAGTTCTACAGCCACAATCCTAAGGACGAGCAGAGCTTGCCTGGCAATAACGTTCGCTCCATCTGTATTGACCACATGAAAAACATCTGGGTAGGAACCAACTTAGGATTAGCCCTATTCGATGAGACATCTAGCAGATTTAGGACATTTAAACCACAGGAGCAAAATTCCAATTCGCCTGCTGGTGACAATATCCATCAAATCATGGAGATGGATAACCATACGCTATGGATTGCATCAGACTTAGGAGGCATCAGCATACTCGACCTCAATCGCTATCAGCATCCATATACGGAAAAACTCTCTTTTCAACGAATCACCAAGGAAAACAGTGGGCTGTCTTCCAACAATACCAGAAGAATCATCCAAGATTCTTTTGGAAACGTATGGATTGGCAACTTTAGCAGCGGCATCGACTTCATCCCACAATCCACATCAGATTTCCATACCTTAGGAGATTTGCAGCAGCCACTCACCAATACTTTTGGTATCTTTTGTGACCGCCAAGGATATCTCTGGATAGGACAAGACGATTTCATCTGCCAATATAAGAATGGACAAGTTACCCACCGTTGGGATTTCAGCCAATATCTCTTCAATACCTCTGCCATGGTTTATAACTTCACTGAAGATCACCAAGGCAACATTTGGTTTGGCACCAACGATAATGGAGCTTTGAAGTTCAATCCTCATACTCAGCAGTTTACCCATTATCTCCGCATACAAGGGCTGGATGTGCATGCCATTTATGAAGATAAGAAAGGAACTATATGGATAGGAAGCGAAGATGGACTTTATACTATTCAAAATGGGATAGAACACAAAGAAAATGAGATGAACAAAGTGATGGGAATGACCAATAGCGTCATCTACTCCATCCAAGAAGATTCATACGGTCAAATGTGGATAGGTAATTTGGCCAAAGGCGTATTTGTTTTCAACAAGCACAAGAAACTTATCGCTCACTTAGATGACCAAAATGGATTGAAAAGCAATTCGGTCAACCAGATTTTCATCGATTCCAACAATGGAGTTTGGATTGGCACCTACAAGGGACTGGCATACATTGAAAATTCTCTAAAGCCGAAATCCGTCAAGCTATATGATGAGCGACAAGGATTGAAAGACACCCATATCAGAGCCATTTGCGCAGATAAACTAGGCAATATCTGGGTAAGCATGTTCTCTGGAATCGCTTGTCTGGATTTACACAAACAGCGCTTTTACAACTATGATTTCCAAAGCGGTATCACCATGGGCAACTTTGAGGAAGCATCAGCAGCCATGACACCCGATGGTACCATCTACTTTGCTTCTCCTAGTGGTGTATGTTATTTCAATCCACAGTTGCTTTCAGAGCAGAAGACGGTATCACAAGTAGAAATCATTGGTTGCGAGAGAGTTGGAAGATTGTCCGACCAATTCTTGCATCGCCTCATTTCTCCGAATGAAGAGGGAGTGATACGCCTGAAATACGACGACAACACCTTTAAAATCAGCTTTACGGCAAAGGATTTCTCGCAAGAGGGAAAGGTGGAATATTCCTACATGATGAAGGGATTGGACGACCAATGGTATGAGACAGAAGGCGACCAGGATGTTACCTTCCGAAATCTCAAGCCCGGCAAATACACCTTTATTATCCGAGCGAAACTCAAGAACCAAGATTGGGATGAAGCCTCATCGGCTGAGCTGAAAGTGGTGGTAACTCCTCCATTTTGGCTTACTTGGTGGGCAAAACTAGGCTATATTCTCTTGGCTTTAGTTATCATCATCTATCTTTTGCGCTCCTACCAAAAGGAGCTATTGCTCCGCAATTCCTTGGCACAAACCCAATGGGAAAGTCAGCAAAAGCAGCAAGTAAATGAGGAAAGACTGCGCTTCTTTACCAATATCACCCATGAGCTTCGCACTCCGCTCACACTCATTCTCGGACCTCTGGAGGATTTGATGGAAGATAAGGAAATAGCAGAAAGAGTGCATCATAAGATAGGATGCATCCATGCCAGCGCGGAAAGACTCCTCAATCTCATCAACGATATTCTGGAATTCAGAAAGACGCAAACCCAGAACCGCAAATTGACTGTTGCCAAGGCAAATCTCGGAGCATTTGTGAGGGAAATAGGTGTGCGATTCAAAGATCTCAACCAGAATAGCCGTCTCAATATCCGTCTGAATATTAAAACGGGTGTGCCTGAGCTTTATTTCGATTCAGAAGTAATCAATACGGTAATCAATAACCTGATGTCGAATGCCATCAAATATACTCCGGAAGGCAGCATCACCTTATCGCTGACGATGCCAGAAGACAATACTGTAGCCATTGCAGTAGAAGATACGGGATACGGCATAGACAAAGATGCCCTGCCTCACATCTGCGACCGTTACTATCAGGAAAACGGCAATCATCAGGCTTCCGGCACAGGTATCGGCTTGGCTCTGGTGAAATCACTGGCTACTCTCCATCAAGCAAAACTGACTGTTGAAAGTGAAAAGGGACGAGGAAGCAAGTTTATCTTCTCACTCAAGGCAGACCGCACCTACCCGGAGGCACTTCACAAGGATGATAATCAGGATTTGGCTACGGCTGAAAATGCCGAAGAGAACGAAACCACGTCAAAAGAGCCAACAGAAGATATCCGTCCGCTTTTACTCATCGTGGAAGACAACGCTGATATTCGACTTTATATCGAAGAGTCGCTGCACGAAGATTATCGTATCATCCAAGCCTGCAATGGCAGGGAAGGAATGGAACAGGCTTTCTCGAAAGTACCGGATATCATCGTAAGCGACATCATGATGCCGGAAATGGATGGCATCAAGATGACTCATATATTGAAGGAAGATATTCGCACCAGCCATATTCCTATCATCCTGCTGACTGCCAAGACCAGCATCAATGACCAGGAAGAGGGATATGACAGCGGTGCTGATTCTTATCTTACCAAGCCGTTCAGTGCAAAACTGCTGCATAGCCGCATCAGAAATATCCTGTCTGGAAGAAGGCGATTGGCAGACTACATCGTACAGAAGAATATCTCACAATTCGAGACTTCCGCCGATGAACAGCAGACATCCCAAAAAGCTACCGAGGAAAAGAAAGATGCGATGACCTGCCAGATCAGCAATCTGGATAAAAAGTTCCTGGAGAAACTGAACAAGCTCATCGAGAATCATATCTCTACCGATGACTTAGACATGGCATTTATGACCGACAAGATGGCTATGAGTCACTCTACCTTCTATCGTAAGGTGAAAGCCCTGACCGGAATGAGTGCCAACGAATATATCAAGAAAGCCAAACTGCGACATAGTATGACATTACTGAAAAAGGGTGAATACAGTATAGCAGAAGTAGCCATACTTGCAGGCTTCAACAACCTCGGCAACTTCAGAGAGAGCTTTAAACGGGAATTTGGCAAGTCTCCATCAGAAATACTGAAAGGCAAATGATATAATGAATGAAAATAAGTAATAGTTGAATGATTTTCATAACTCATCTCAGATTTTATCCTTATCTTTGCACCCGAAAGTCCATCAAGGCTTTCAGGTGCAAAAAATATAAAACTAACGATCAAAAAAAGCAATGAAAAAAAGAATTTCTACACTCTTATGTCTCCTGGCGCTTACTATGACAAGCATGCAGGCAAAAGACTACAATGTGAAAGATTTCGGTGCCACCGGCAATGGAAAGGTTCTCGACCATCATGCTATCAATACCGCTATTGATTCCTGCGTGGCTCATGGTGGAGGACGAGTGGTTCTGCCTGCCGGCACTTATCTCTGCGGAAGCATCCGTATGAAAAGCCATGTGGAACTGCATCTGATGGCTGGTTCCAAGATTCTCGCAGCTCCGGCTTCGATGAAAGCCTATGATGAAGCTGAGGTTTTTGAAGGCACAGCTTATCAGGACGGCGGACATACTTATTTTAAAAACAGCCTCATCTATGCCATCGGCGCCAATGATGTATCCATCACAGGCAGAGGTATGATTGATGGCGAAGGTCTCACCAGAAGAGATACCGAAAAAGGCGGTAACCTGCAAGGTGGCAACATAGGAACGGGCGATAAGGCCATCGCCCTGAAGCAATGCCGTAATATCCTGATTCGTGATGTCACCATCTATCGGGGCGGTCACTTCGGCATCATCCTAACGGGATGTGAACTCGGCACCGTGGATAATGTCATCATTGATACCAATCGTGACGGCTTCGATATAGACTGCTGCAAGTATCTCACTATCACCAACTGCAAAATCAATACGCCTCACGATGATGCCCTGGTATTGAAAAGTTCCTATGCCCTGAAGAAACCGGTTTTAACAGAGCATATCGCCATTACCAACTGTGTGATTACGGGTTACAAGTTTGGCACATTCCTGGACGGCACCTATATTCCGGAAAAGGTAAACTGGGTATGCGGCCGCTTCAAGCTCGGCACGGAATCGAATGGCGGATACAGGAATATTTCTTTGAGCAACTGCACCTTTATGTATAGCAGCGGTCTGGCGTTCGAGGAAGTCGATCAGGGATTGATGGAGAATATCGTGGTGAATAATATCACCATGAATCATGTTCACCACTACCCTATCTACATTACCACCGGTTGCCGAAACCGTGGTCCTAAGGAGCGCGCCACCGTTTCTACCGGTCGCGACATCATGATCAGCAATGTCATTGCCAACGATGTAGATTCCCTTGCCGGCATCATCGTTACCGGTATGCCTGGTCTGCCACTCCGCAACATCTCGCTGAGCAATATCCGCCTGCAATATCGTGGCGGTGGCAAGGCAGAACTGGCGAAAAAGGAATATAGAGAACAAGGCACCAACTACCCTGAGCCCAGATTTGCGAAAGAAACTCCAGCCTTCGGTCTCTACGCCCGCCACGTGGATGGCATAGAAGTAGATAATGTGAGCTTCACTACGATGAAGCCCGATTATCGCCCAGCCATCATGCTGGATGATGTGAAGAACGAGCGCATCACCAATATCAAGGCGGATGTTCAGAAAGGAAGCAAACTGGTCATCAAGAAGTAAGATAGAGGTAATAAAAAGTAAAAAGGTAAAAGATAACTGAAAGAAAACAGCAAAAGCCCCTAGACTTTTTCATCGAAGTCTAGGGGCTTTTTTATATCTTCAAACTGCATAATGATCTTATGAAGAGTGGTACCTTGACGCAAAGCTTCTACCCTAGGTGCAGCTGCATATTGCCTGATATTCTTCCTCCAGATAACCGTAATATTGCTTGCGGACATTATTGTTAGGAATCCCCAATACCAGTTTGGAGCCACGCGTGCCCTTGATGGTCAACATGCCATAATAGTGATTGGAACTTAGCGCTTTGGTTACAGTCATAGTAAGAGTGGAGCATACTCAAAAAAATCAGCCACTCCGTATGGTATTTCCTTAACTTTTTCCATATTTTGTAACCTTTCCAAGTACAAAGATACAACTATTTTTCAAGATACCAAGCTTTTTAAGAAGAAAAAGGCAAATGCCAGTTTACTATCCAGCATTTGCCTCATTACTCGAGCTATATCTCGCCTTATATTTACATTACATTATCTTCCTTACTTCAGCTTCGTCTTCAGTTCATCCGGAGAATCGTTGGTAAACATATTCACGGGTGGCGCCGATTTCGTGAAGAGATTTTCAATCACCTGCTTATCCACCTCCATTGCCGGCTGGAAATCATCGCTCATCATATACTTCAGGATGGCATAACGCATCTGGTTTGCCACCAGGCGATGTTCCAAGTCGCTGGTTACATCCATCGTAGTCATCAGAAGCTTGCCTCTACTCACCTTGGCTTCAATCATCATACCGAACTTTCGGCTCACATGCCAGGTATCTATCGGCTGGATGGCCGGCTGATAATTCTTCGGGAACTCACGGAGATTCATCACCTGCGCCTTGTTCAGCAACTCCCACCAGTTCAGGTTTGCCCAGTCATCCGTAGGGAAATTTCTGAAGAGCGGATGAGTCTTGTCGATGGTAGCACCCGTGGTATGAGGCGGACGCATCTTAAACCAACTGGTATTCCAGAACACCGGCAGATAGGTTTGCTTCACATCTTCGCCCATCTTTACCTTTCCGGCAGCCAGAAGCAGCACCTTGCCACCCTTCTGCAACACCTTCTTCGCCTTGGCATCCAGACTATCAGCAATATAGATATCCTTAAGCGCCTTGGTATTCGGCATCTCTATCTGAGATGGATACACCCAGAAATCCCAATGGTTACGGGCTACAGGAGCATTGGAAGACTTCACCTGAATCTCCAAGACCAATTGCGATGGAGACGGAATATGGAGATGAGGGAAATCCATGGATACATTGCCTAAACCGATGTTCTTACCCACAGGAAGCGAATTCTGATTATCAGCAAGCGAATTACCTGGAAGCGAAGACTTTCCTAATTTTCCGGAAGCCAAAACCTGCTGATTTTCGTCCTTCACCTCGTATGTAACCTCCGCATTCTGCAACGGCTCGTGATACGCATTATAGAGTTCCACAGGAACCTGCACCTTGTTTTCTGAAGAGAAAACGAATCTCGGGAACTTAGCCAGAGGAACGATTGGCGAACAGAACTCCGTCCAATCCTTGGCATCACAATATCCCTTTTCCTTCCAATGCACATTCAATACGCCCACAAGAGCAGTACCCTGTCCGCTATAATCATTCAAGCCCAGCAACTGGAAGCCAGCATAATCCTTGGTTCGCAGATTGCGTTCTAAATCATACTTATATGCCAAGGTCTGCAACTTACCGCTGGCATGAAGGAATTTCTCAGCCTGACTCGCCATACCGTTATCTCTCAGCAAATCAGAAAAGATCTCGAAGTTGCGGGCCTTATAGGCTCCCGTGTATTGCGAAATCTCCTTGAAATCTGGGAAGGCGCACCACTGTCCCATCTCGTGGGTCACTCTAGGCTCGTTCACATCAAAGGTAATCGGCGTTCTTCCCTTCTGAACCACACGAACCATATCCCCATTGAAGTTGTCTTCCGATTGCGGAGCCTTCTTGTCCCAATCCAATCCGCGCGCACCACCCTTTACATGATACTCGCTCTTCGGGTCCCAAGCCCAACCGCCACCAACGGATGCACCACAATATACACGGCGCTTATCGCCTGTTTTCTTCCATTCTTCCACAAAGTTGCCTACCCATTTCACCCAGTTTCCCGCTGGTTCATTGCCCGCAGCAAGCATGCAGAAGCTAGGATGATTGCCATATTTCTCAACCATTCGCTGAGTTTCCTGCATCAGATAATGGTCGATGGTCATGCCATTGCCCAACTTTACACCATGATTTGGCCAAGATGGACCTTCGGGCTGAAGATAGATTCCCACCTGATCGGCTGCCGAGAAAGCTGCCTCGGGAGGACAATAGGAATGGAATCGCATCATATTGAGTCCATACTCCTTGCATTTTCTGAAAATACGGAGCCACGAAGCCTCATCGGTTGGCGGATAACCGGTTTCCGGGAAACAGCAGTTGCCCACGGTTCCACGCATCCAAATCTTCTTGCCGTTCATATAAAACTGTCGGCCTTCAATGGAGATCTCGCTCATACCAAAGGTGGTACTGATAGATTCCTTGCCCATCGTGGCAGTCAGGGTATAAAGATTCGGATAGAATTCATCCCAAAGCCTGATATCCTCGCCCATCGGAATAATGACGGAGAATTTTCCATCACTTTCTCTCTTTATTTTAGAAAACGAATGCTTGACGCCACTTACATCAAACTGGAAATCAGCCTTCCGGGCATCCCCCGTCACATCCATCACCACCTTAATCTGCTTTCCCTTTACATCAGGATAAACCTGCAGGTTGCGGATATACTGCTGCTGATGCGCCTGCAATTCCATTTTGCCGATGATACCATTCCAGTTGCCCTGGGTCTGGTCGGTTACGCTATGCGAATCCTGACCCACGCATACATTTTCTATGCCATTATACACCTTGATGCTGATTTCATTATCCCTGCCATATATAAAATAAGGTGTAACATCAAACTCATGAGGCACACTCAGCGAAGAATCCTTGCCCGCCAACTTGCCATTGATATAAACCGAAGTCTCTATATGAGGACGTTCCAGATAGAGGATAACGCGCTGCTTCTTCCACTCCTTAGGCACAAACACCGATTTGCGATACCACGCATTGCCGATGTAATGCTTCTCTGGGGTGAGGAAGAAAGGAAACTTCATGGTTCCCTTGATGCGATGCTTCCCATTCGCCAGCACTTCCTCCTGGCGATATTTCTCCATATAAGGATTGAAATAGAAGGAAGAATCGTAAAGACTTCCCGTCCATTTCGTATGGGTACAGACATCATCCCCCTTGCCATTGGTGAGCATCGAACCCGGCAACTTGACCTCATCCTCATAGGTAGGCGCATCTCCCTGCAAGAATCGCCACTGCCCCGAGAGGTCAATCTTATTATTAGAGCCGACGCCCTGTGCCTGCAAGGAAGCACAAGCCATCAAGCCCATTATCAATACAATATTTCTCATTGATAGTTGAATCTTTTATTGTTGAGTTATTTCTAATTTCACGATTTCTTCTCCCTTCTTCGCCACATCTGCTTCGCGAGGGAAATAAACCGGCATATCTTTCTGCAAAGGAAGAATGCGGAGTTCCAACTTCTGGCAATCGGCAGGCAGGCGCCACAATCCCATCAGGAACGGGCGACCATTATAGAAATTATCAGCCACCAGTTTGCCATCGCAATAAAGTCGGGCACAATCACCACGATATTGAATTTGCAGGAGATTTCTGCCCTGCAGCATTTCAGGCGAAAGATTTAGCTGATAAACCGCAGCCTTCTTGAAGTCAGCATCAGATGGTTCCTCTGCCACTTTCTGCACACCCATAGTTATCTTGCGGGCGCCCTCTTCTTCCTTGATTTTCTTGAAAGAAGGAGCCAGAGACATCATTGATTTCCCTTTCTTCTGCAGGAACAGATGTTCCGCCGTCTTGGAATCTACAAGATAGATGTTCTTATAAACCGGTTTGGCAATTCCCTTCGCCTTCACATTCTTCAGCACCTTTCCATCTACAGCAATCTCGGTAGGAATACCCTTGATCTGTTCCAGATAGATTTTTCCATCCCGCTTGGCAATCAACTGTGCCGTAGCGTATCGGATGCCATCGATATTTACCGGGAAGATGCAAATCGCACCGGCAGGAACAGTCATCGGACGCTGAGGAAACTTCATTCCGCAGACATCAAACTGCACATTCTTCTTGGCAGACAACTGCTGCAATCGTTCATAGTTATTGATGAAAACAAAACCGCTCTTATCTTTAGAACGAAGCGACCAGCGAAGATGAGAATCATCACCCTTCTCTATATCCTGACTGCATGGGAAGCTAGATTCCATCGGAGCCAGCACTTCTGCATAATCATGCATAAAGAGATGCAGTTTGCGGAGCATGAAATAATGAGGATTCTTCTGTCCAAATTCACCCAATGGCGCCTGGAAATCATACGTCTTTACCGGCATATCATTATAATTGGTAGCCTGAGTGCGCTGATTTTCATTCAGATAAACCGCACTACCATCGTCCAGATTACCCGGCATCATCGCAGTAGGATTGGTTCCGCCATGATACATATAATATCCCAGCAGATTGCTTCCGCTACCCAACTTGACGATAGCCAGCGAATATGCATCTTCCGGATAAATATACGGACGACGATGATAGGAAGTCATCATACCTCCACCCAGTTCGCAGGTGAAGTAAGGATAGGCTTCATCCCCCTTGTTGATCTTCGCCTCTTGTTTGCCAAGCTGTTCGGTAGCGATAGCCGTACTGCTTCGGAAAGCCTTGAAGTTGAAAGCCTTGTAGTAATTACCAGCAGTCTCCTTCAGGCTGCGCTCCCAGAAGCCATCGGCATAGTCGCCATAAAGCGGAACCATCTCGCCGAAAGGCACCGGCGTTTTCAGTTCAGGCCATCCAGTACGGGTATAGAAAGGCAAATCGAAACCTATCTGCTGGGCTATCTTCTTCAGCGCCATCAGGTAACTACCCCTGCCACGATATTCATTATCAAACTGTGCCGCAACTACCGGACCACCATCTTTCCATTGTAACCCCTGCACCTGCGAATAAATCTGACGATAAAGTTCGGTTGTATATTTCAGGAAAGTGGTATTCTCCTCTCTCATCTTGCATCCCTTGGTAAACATCCAGTCAGGTATGCCACCATTGCGAACCTCGCCATGGCAGAAAGGGCCCAGTCGGAGAACTACTGGCATCTCTTCCTGTTTACATACCTCAAGAAAACCACGAAGATTGCGCTGTCCACTCCAGTTGAACACACCTTCTACTTCCTCCACATGGTTCCAGAACACATAGGCGGCAATCATGGTAACGCCACCCTCCTTCATCTTCCTCACTTCCTCTCTCCACTCATTCTGAGGGATTCGGGAATAATGCACCTCACCCATCACCGGCACCACTCGCTTGCCATCGAAGATGAGGCTATGCTTATCCCATCGGATGGATTGCTGCGGAATCTGCGCCTGGGCTTCCACCGGATGAAATGAGCTTGAAATTACAGCCGATACCAATAACGAATACACTATAATCTTTGTCTGGTTATTCATTTTTATCTGTTTTAAAGTTTAATATGCTTTTTTCGTTTGCAAATATAACTATATAAATACAAAATAGGAATATAATATCGTCCGAAAATATGAGATATCTATCATTTCATACCAAATCGCTTTTGTAATCAGATATATTCATATAACATCAATTGTTTTAATGATGCTGCAAAAGTACAAACAAAAAGGGGAAAAACAGATAGACTTATTAGCAGAAATACATAGACTATCTTATGATTTGAAGAAAGAAACACCGGAAAATTGGACAAGTCTCAAAAATATTCTGTATTTTTGCAGAAAAAATACAAGAAAGCGATGGAAAATATCAAAATAAAAAACGGATTTCAAGGGGAACGCTCATTGGTAATGCCGGAGATGATTCTGGATCTGGCAGAATCAGACCCGGTATTGCGGACCTTGCATATCACAGACATAGGCTACTATCCACATGCTACCTATCATTATAGAGAACGGACGGAGCCCATCGACCAATGCGTGCTTATCTATTGTGTAAAGGGAAGCGGACATTACAGCATCAATGGCAAGCAATATAAAGTAAAAGCCAACCAATACTTCATCATTCCAGCCAATACACCCCATGCCTATGCCTCCAACAACGGCGATCCCTGGACCATCTATTGGATTCACTTCAGTGGCACATTGGCACACATCTATGCCGAAGGTGCAGAGATGCCAACCACTATATCCCCCAATCTGAATTCAAGAATAGCTGACAGAAACAACATCTTCGAAGATATGTTTCTGACCCTATCCGATGGATATACCCTGGAAAACCTGCGATACACCTCATCGCTCCTGCATTTCTATCTCGGTTCGTTGCGCTATATGCCGCAATACAGGAAATTCCACAAGAGAGAGGAACAAAGTGATAACGAGACACATAGCATCATCAATGCAGCCTTGAAATATATGGAGGAGAATATAGAGCAATCCATCACACTGCACGAGCTGGCAGGATATACCGGATATTCCAATTCCCATTTCTCTGCCATCTTCAAGGGTGCTACGGGTCACAGTCCGTTGGGTTATTTTAATAAGCTGAAGATCAAGAAAGCCTGTGAACTGCTGGATACAACAGATATGAAAATCAACCAGATAAGCTATAAGATGGGATTCGAAGATTCCTTCTATTTCTCACGTCTATTCTCCAAAATCGTGGGAATATCACCTAAGAAATACCGAGAATCCAAGAAATAACAAAAAAAATAGAAATAACAAAAAATAAAAGTCCCTACTCTATTTCGCAATAGAGGCAGGGACTTTTCTTATAATGATATTACGATATCAAATACCTAAAAACCAAGTTCAATTAAAGTCTTGAACGACAAGATGCCCAAGTGATTGACATCCAAGGCAGAAGCCTCAGCAAGATAACGCTCGGCATGTTTCTTGTCGCCCAATCCCTCGAATCCAAGTGCAAGCATGTACTTGCAATGAATCTGGTTAGAGAGGTTCAAGTTGCCCTCCCATATCTGAAGATCTGGCAACGATACTGCAAAATAATCCATCACTACATCCTCGAAGAGATGGTTCTTACCATAGTTCACGAGCTTGTAGAATCTGCCATTAGCCTCGTCTTGCCTGCCCAACTTAATGAGAGCCAATCCCTGATAGAAGATCTTGTCTGGCTTGGCATCGTTGTAGTACATGGCTGCAGCTGGCTCCTGAGGCCCCTCGGTAGCCTTCTCCCAGCACACCTTAGCCTTTTCCATCTCGCCCGTAGCTTCGTAAGCGCAACCCAAGAAGTAATAGAAGTCGTTCTCCTGGGCACCATAAAGTTTGCCTTCACCCAAATGATGAGGATACTCCAGACACTGCTCCAACAAAGTAATGGCCTTGTCATAGTCATTTGCCACCAAGGATTTCTTCGCCAATTCCAGACGAGAGAGCTGATACTGTCCGCTCACCTTGCCTTCGCCACCTTCCCATGGGTGGAACTGGTGGGCATCAAGCTTCTTCATTGCCTCCTCATACTTACCTGTCTGGTTCAAGAGGGTGATTTCATCCAGTAAGAGGTCGTCACGCTTGGCAATCAACTCTGGATACTTCTGGAGATTTGCCAATCTATCGGCATGAGCCTTACCCATACGCTTGTAGAGCTGGTCTAGCTCCATCAAAATACGAGCATCGGTGGTATCAAGCGCAAACGCCTTCTCCATGTGAACAAGGGCTGTATCCTCTTCATGCAACTTATTGAACTCAGCCAAAGCGAGGTTGCGCCATACTGTTGGGAACTGAGCATCCTTTGCAGCAGAATTTTGCCAATAACCGATGGCCAACTCATACTGACGCTTGTCATAATAGAGACAACCGAGATAATAATTGGCCTTGCTACCCAAAGTAGCATCTGCCCCACCCTCGAAAGCGCTCAAAGCTGCCTTCAAGGCAAGTGAAGCCTCAGCGTGGTTAGGGAAACAGTAATCAGATGCATATTTCTCAGCCTCCTTGAATGCTGCCGTATCACCAATCCACCCCATATAATAATAGGTCATCGGTGTAACCGCACCCTGCTCAATAGCAAGTTGCCATATCTGGAGAGCCTCAGCATAGAGACCAGCAGAAACATAGTCGAGTGCCAACTCATCGTAGTTGTTTGACATGCCGTGCATCATCTCTGCCACCTGCTCCATATATTTCTTGTCATCTGTCAAGAGATACAACTCATAGAGGCAGTAATAGTTGAAGCGGTCGATGGCAAGCGATTCCTTACAACACTCGATAGCCTCCTGCTTGCGGCCTGTCAACCGCAAGATAGAAGCCTTCAATCCACGTGCCTTGTGGTTATGGGTGTTGCGGATGAGGCAGCTCTCAATCTCCTCCTCGGCATCGTCCATGCGATGTTGCATCACAGAAATCTCTGCACAAGAGAAGAAGCCTGCATCCTGCCAAGCAGCATTCCATGTTGACTTATAGAACATATCGTAAGCCTCATCCATCTTATACTGATACTTCAAGGCAAGACCCAAGTTGAAGATAGGCTCGCCATCGTATGGGTTAGGATTGCGCTTCATCAATACCTTCACGGCACGACGGAGATATTCCTCCGCCTTGTCGAAACGACACTTACGGATATACCACAAGCCGAGGGCGTTATTACAACGATAGTCCATAGGGTCGCGACGGAGAGCCTCCTCGTAGTAATCCACAGGGCTGTAAGTGGCATGACGGTACTGCTCCAAATGAAGACCTGTGAGATAGAGCTGGTCATTGGTCTTGATCTGCTCTGGCAAGAGGGCTGCCTCCGCTGGGTCAGGGATAGGACGAATCTCATCTGGCTCTGCATGCCATGACAAGAGATGCTTGCCTTCAGGAGAAGTCAACTCGAAAGTGAGCTGGCCGATGCTGCTATCACCTACGGCAACCGTCTCGTCCAAGAGGTTCTCAGGATCAACGGCTGCTTCCTTTTCATAATATACAGTGCCATTGTCATTGCGCAAAACCACCTTCACCTGCTGCTTGGAAGTAGCAAACAACTTGAAGTTCACCTTGCCTGTAGCATCAGCAGTGGTCATCTTGCCATCCTCATCCACCATATTGATGTTCATAATCAAGTCCTTGTTGGCACATTTCACGACTCCCAACTCACGATATGGCATGAAGTACTGGGTGAATCGCTTCTCCTCGTATGGCATGAGCCATGTGAAGTCAGGCTGGTTCTCGGTGAACACACCTGCCATCAACTCGATGTATGGACCATCGGTATCGGTGAGGTTGCGGTCCCAAGCCTGTCCGAAGTCGCCATTACCCCATGTCCACTGCTTCTTGCCTGGAGATACATGGTGATTGGCCACATGGAGCATACCAGCCTGTGTATCATTCTCATAGCCACCCTCAAAGTCGAACTTAGAGTTCACGCCCATGTAGGATGTAGGCACCTTGATGTTCTTGTAGTTGGAAATATCCACACCAGCGGAATAGTCCATCTTATAATAGGTACCCGTGGCGATAGGGAAACTGCTCACGGCACGCTTGCCATGGTCAAACACGGCATTGATGTCCTGAGGGAACACACTCTGGTAATAGTCGTTCACAGCCACGGCAGGATTCGCCCACCAAAGGAAAGTCTGAGGCATGTTGGTGCGATTATAGAGACGACCCTTGATTTCGAGATAAGCCTTGCCAGGACGAAGTGTGAATCCAGCCATACCCTTCTGATGGAACATCTTTTCCATCTCGTTCACCCATACGGTAACAGATCCATCCTCGTTCTCCTCGATGGTACTATCCACTGGGAGATAGGTACTAGGACGATGATGCTGAGGCCAGTTGAACTCAATGCCACCGCTGATCCACGGACCAGTCAACCCCACCAATGCCGGTTTGATGACATGATTATAATATACAAAGTGACGCTGCTTGATCTTATCGTATGCCATCTGCACACGACCGCCCAACTCGGGCAGAATCATCACCTTGATGTATTCATTCTCAATCCAGATGGCGTGCCACTCCTTATCCACCTTTTCATCGCTGATACTCTCGATGACAGGATAAGGATAAACCACACCACTCGAACCCTGATAAACTCGTTTTTCCAAGAAAATAGGATTCTTCTCAGGGGTTCCCACCTCATAGGTTGGAATCACCACTGTTTCTCTCCAAGCTTTTACCATAATTATTTAATGTTTTATTAATTCTTTTTCCAATTCTTCGAGTGATTTGCCTTTGGTCTCAGGTAACAGTAAAGAGACGAAGAGGAAACCACCCAGACATACAGCACTATAAATCCAGAAGGTGCCATAACTGCCCAGTGCCACATTGAGCAATGGGAATGTATAAGTAAGCGTAGAACTTCCCACCCAGAGGGCAAAGGTACTGGTAGCTACCGCTACGGCACGCACCCTGTTGGGGAAGATTTCAGCTAGAAGCACCCAGGTAACAGGTCCCAGGGTCATCGCATAGCAGGCGATGGCTGCCACTACCAGGACTATCATAAACCATCCTGTAATCTGGAAGAAATAACAGATGCCCAGAATAAGATAGATGCCGCAAAGTCCGCCGGCACCCAGTTTCATCAAAGCCTTTCTACCCCATTTATCTACCGTGAAGATGGCAACAAATGTAAAGATAACATTGGCTATTCCTGTTACCACGATATTGAAAAGCACATCACCGATGGCATAACCTGCCGATTGGAATATCTCCTGCGCATAATTGAAGATGACATTCGTTCCGCACCATTGCTGGAAGAAGGCAACCACCACACCCAGCAGGAGCACCTTGCGATAAGGCTTGCTGAACAAGGTCTTCAGTCCTGCCTGCGAGGAGTCCTTTTCGTTTGCCTCTCTCACGGCCTGCAACCCAGCCTGCGCATAGCTGTTTCCACCTATCTTATTCAATGTAACGAAAGCTTTCTTTTCTCTATTTTTCATAGCCAGCCAACGGGGGCTTTCTGGAATGAAGCAAGCCATCACACAGAAAACTGCCGCCGGAAAGGCTGCCGCCCAGAACATCCATCGCCAAGCCATCTGCCCATTCCAGGATGCAGCAATATCTGCCGATGAGAAAGAAGCTGGGATAGGTTCTGCTATCAGCCAGTTGGTTATCTGGGCTGCCAGGATACCAAGCACGATGGTCAATTGGTTCAAAGAAACCAGTTTTCCCCTGATGGAAGTAGGTGCCACTTCTGCAATATACATAGGTGAAAGTCCAGAAGCCACTCCGATACCGATGCCTCCGAAGAAACGGGCCACCAGAAAGTAGCTGAAGGTATCAGCCATTCCCGTTGCTATCGCCGAGAAGAAAAAGATCAGGGCGGCAACAATCAGAAGCTTCTTTCTTCCGATACGGTCGGCAAGCGAACCGCAGAGCATCGCTCCAATCAGACAGCCTATCAAGGCGATGGTCATCGCCAAACCTTGGTCTGAAGGGTTATCGGCTATCTGATAATACAGTTCGTAGAAGGGTTTGGCACCACCAATCACTACCCAATCGTAACCGAACAGCAATCCCCCCATCGCCGATACCAGACAGATGAAATACACAAATCTTTTGTTTATTCTTTCCATGGCAGTTGTTATAATTTGTTATTTGATTGTCGAGTAAGGGGAGGGATTTTCACCCACCCTTCTCTCGGAACCGTGCTTGAAAGTCTCCCCTCACACGGCTCTTCGCACTTACTCTTTGTTAATTTTA
>JAIJLI010000133.1 GCA_022722495.1 Dialister sp.
ATAATCGACCTCGTAAAAGACTTGGATACCTCACGCCAAACGAAAAATTTAAACAAATTATTAATCAGAATTCTGTTGCATTTGCAAGTTGAATTCAGCCCTGTAAGAAGTTACTAATGACAAAAAAGAAATTGCCCGTTCGTTTTACGGGTCAGCACTTTACTATTGATAAAGTGCTAATAAAAGATGCAATAAGACAAGCAAATATAAGTAATCAGGATACGGTTTTAGATATTGGGGCAGGCAAGGGGTTTCTTACTGTTCATTTATTAAAAATCGCCAACAATGTTGTTGCTATTGAAAACGACACAGCTTTGGTTGAACATTTACGAAAATTGTTTTCTGATGCCCGAAATGTTCAAGTTGTCGGTTGTGATTTTAGGAATTTTGCAGTTCCGAAATTTCCTTTCAAAGTGGTGTCAAATATTCCTTATGGCATTACTTCCGATATTTTCAAAATCCTGATGTTTGAGAGTCTTGGAAATTTTCTGGGAGGTTCCATTGTCCTTCAATTAGAACCTACACAAAAGTTATTTTCGAGGAAGCTTTACAATCCATATACCGTTTTCTATCATACTTTTTTTGATTTGAAACTTGTCTATGAGGTAGGTCCTGAAAGTTTCTTGCCACCGCCAACTGTCAAATCAGCCCTGTTAAACATTAAAAGAAAACACTTATTTTTTGATTTTAAGTTTAAAGCCAAATACTTAGCATTTATTTCCTGTCTGTTAGAGAAACCTGATTTATCTGTAAAAACAGCTTTAAAGTCGATTTTCAGGAAAAGTCAGGTCAGGTCAATTTCGGAAAAATTCGGTTTAAACCTTAATGCTCAAATTGTTTGTTTGTCTCCAAGTCAATGGTTAAACTGTTTTTTGGAAATGCTGGAAGTTGTCCCTGAAAAATTTCATCCTTCGTAGTTCAAAGTCGGGTGGTTGTCAAGATGATTTTTTTGGTTTGGTGTCGTCTTTTTTTAAGCTGCCGCATAACGGTTTGGCGCTTGGCGCAGTGGCGGATTTTGGAGCACAAAACTGTCAATACACCACAAAAGTTGATGCGAGGTAGAATGTTCAATTAACCACGTCACCCGCCATTGAGCCAAACGCCTGTTACCTGCTGGCATTCTTTTAAATTATATTCAAGTCTTTAAATACTTTTTTGGTAATTTCTTTTCTGCAACTTCCGAAATCAGACCTTTTCATTTTTCTGTCTTGTAAAAGTCTTGTTGCAAAAATATAAGTCCCATTTTTGGTCTCAATGTACCCTGTCCACCAACCTGTATTGATGTTATTTTCCCTTGTCCAACCTGTCTTAGCCCTTATAGTATATTCTTCATTTTGTTCCGTAATCATTACGTTTTTAACAATGTCAATATTTCGCTTAGAAAAGGGTAATTTTTCTTCATAAAAAGATTTTACAAATTCGACCTGATTTTTAGGCGAAATTGCAAAGTCTCCAAAATTCCAAAAATCGGCTTCAGTTTGGGATAAATTATTGTTTCCATACTTGCTCTCTGCGAGGTGTTTTCTATAGGTATCTTTTCCGATTTTCTTTGCAAGTTCTACAAAAACCCAACCTGCTGATAATTCAAAGGCTTCTTTGACTGGCATATCGTGATAAATTTCGGGTCTATAACCATACTTAACTGTATCTGTACTACCAACCCATTTTATTATTTCGTTTTCATCTTTGATAGTATTAGTTTCAAGAGCAATCAATAAATTTATAATCTTGAATGTAGATGCTGGAAGCGTTTCAATTTCTAATCCAACTGTGTCCGATACAATCCATTTATCATTTCTAATGTCATAAATAGCAATTGTGCCTTCAACTCCGCAACTGTCAAAATAATTTTGGAAGTCGCCCCGTATATTTATGTCGTTCTTAGCCAAAATATTTGATTTTCCATCTGCTTGTCTGTTAGACGAACATCCATAAATAAGGAAAAGTGTTACAATAAAAGAAAATAAACTTTTTGATTTCATTAGTTTCTTGAATTTACGGTTTGGTTTTTTATGCTTGCAGGTAACGTGCCGCGTATTGGCGATGGGCGGGATTTTTAGCACTGAACTTTAATCGAAGAACAGAAGTTGAATTTTGCACTTCCGTTGATACGAAGCCGTTCAGCCCGCCTATTGCCAATACGATGTTGTACGACGTAGTTATGTTTTGGGTTTTAGTCCAGCTAAATATTTTCGTATGTCATTTTCTAATTTATCCGGGTATTTGTACTCTAATTTTTTTGACAATTCAGTTCCTATTTCTGAAACTAAATCAGTCATTGAAAATAGAGCAGTCCAATTTTCCTTTATATCGCTCCCTGAAAATGTTTGTTCTGTTTTAGCCCACATTTCCTGGTTAAGATACTTTTTGAAAAGCCGTCCATATTTATTGGTCGTTATGTTCCAATTGTGTTCACTTGCAATGTGCCATTCAATTAAAGGAATTAAATATTCTGTGCGAATAACGGTTTCCGACATAAATTTCGCATAGAATATTTCATCTCTCACAAGACACTTTGCCACGTAAGTTGTGTCCCACCAAAAATCGTTTATTAGATTTTGAAACTCTTTTTCAGACGGTTTTTTGATAATGGAAATTTGATAAGTTGGTTTCAGCATTTGCTTTGTAATACCATCTTTATCAATTAAAATTTTATAACCAATATCCCAATCTTCTGGTAATTCTTTCTCTTGCGTTTCCTTTATAAATTTTGATTTGCTGTAAAGTTTAAAATCTACTTTCACACCGTCTTCATAAAGTAGCATTTTCATTGCGTGTTTATGGTTAAAACAACTTTCGTCTTCTTCAATCATAGCAATTGGATTTCCGAATTTAAGCGTCCAGCTTTTGTCTGAAATGTAATTTGTATTATCCTCAAAAACAAATTCAATGTCTAAATCACTAAATTCGTCAACAAGTGCTAAAGGATTTACAAGTGAACTTGTCAGAAGAAGAACTCTTACATCTTCGTTTTTCTCCGACCATTCTATAATTGTTCTTAACTTTTCTTCTCTGACTTTCATTTTGTTTGGTTCGGTTTTACTATGTCGTACAACGTCTTATTTACGCAACAAATATACAACATTCGTAAATACAAACCATATAACATTCGTAAACCGATTTGTGAGTAAAAGTGGAACTCCTTGATATGATATTGATAGAGAGAAGGATAAGCACGAAAATAAACATAGAATTATTTTGCATTTACGAATGTTTTGTTATCTTTGCCACTCACACTTATAACCGGAGGCATGGATGTTGACAGATTGATACTTGAATTTGAGCGGAAGCTCGTCTTGCAGCGCTACAGTGCGAACTCGATCGCTAACTACAAAAGCAGCGCGAGGAGCTTCCTTGATCTTGCGAAAAGGAAATTCTCGCATCCGGCTGAAATCGACGAGTTGGCGGTTGAGAAATATGTGCTGTGGAAAATCGAGAGGCACAGGATCGGCAGTTCTCACCAGCGCATGATAGTGGCGTCGATCGACAAGTTCTACAAGTCGATTTATGGCAGGGAGTTAAAGATAAAACACCTTTATCCGTCGAGGAGGACCTTTGCGTTGCCCAATTGTCTGAATATAGATGAAGTGAAAAGGATCATCGACGGCACCGAAAACATCAAGCACCGTTGCATGATCAAAATGCTTTATGGATCGGGGCTGCGATTGAGCGAACTGATCAATCTGGAGATAGCCGATATTGATTCTGCCAGGATGCTGATCCGCATCGTCAAGTCCAAGGGGAACAAAGACAGGGTTGTGACGCTCCCGGAATCCATTCTGACTGATCTTCGCACCTGTTACATCCTGCATAAGCCCGATGTATATCTGTTTGAAGGGCAGTGGGGCGGCCCATATTCGGCAAAGTCCGTGCAGATGGTTGTCAAGAACGCCGCGTCAAGAGCCGGAATCAGGAAGAGAGTCACGCCTGGATGCGTTCTGAATATTTTTCAACTCCCGACCTCCACCTCAAGTGGGCATCCGAGTCAAATGTCATAAAAAAAAGGGATTGCATTCGCATCGGAACACAAACCCTTTCGAGATAAAGAGAGAATGAAATTATCTTTTATTTTTGTCTGTCGCTCGTTGTGGCTACCACGCCCCTGAAATAACCGATGGATTCGGCAATTCCGATGAACGGATCCTTCATGTTGCGTTCGTGCTCCAAACTGACGACGCCGTCGTAGCCGGTTTTTCGGAGCATCCTCACGAATCCGGGGATATCAAGGATTCCCCGGCCGACCTCAACCGAATATCCCGCTTTTGAAGCTCCGGTGACATCTTTCAGGTGAATGTCGAACACGCGAGAGATGTATTTCTCCAAATCGGCGACCGGGTCTTTTCCGTTGCGTCTGTCATGACCGATATCCAGGCACATGCCGATGCGCGGGTCCAAATCCTTCACGTTTTCCCAAACGTCGTCGGCATCGGGATAGAGCGGCATGTCGGGGCCGTGCAGGTGGATGGCGTAATTGAAATCGTATTCCTTCACCTTTTTATCCAGATAAGGAAGCAGGTCGTAGTTTGGAACGCCGACGATCAGCTTCACTCCAACCCGTTTGGCATACTCGAATGCGTTGTCGATTTCCTGCTCCGTTTTCATGTAAATCGGTCCCACGGCATAACCGGTAACTCCCTTCGATTTCAATTTCTCGTGGAAATCGGCAATCTGTTGGTCGGTGCTGTTGAACGGCAGATGAAAATCCTTGATGCAGAGGTAGTGGACATCGCATTTTTCCAATGTCTGCAAGGTCTTGTCCAAATCGAAATTCACGAAAGTATAACCCGCCATTCCCACCTTGAATTTCTCGTAGGTGTCGGCAGCCGGTTGCGGATCGGGTCGATCTTGCGCGCTGATCATCATCGAAACGACGATTGCGGATAAGAAGAGGAGTAATTTTCTCATGACTTGCAAATGTTTTTACGTGTACGAACACAAATGTACGATTAAATATCATATGCAGGCAATGAATCAAATGTTTGTTATAGATATTTACCTTAATAAATTTAAAAATCACTTTTGTTCAATAAATCCCCGCTTTTTTCGTTACTTTGCATGCGGATTAAACGGATATGTCGGCATGATTGATTTCAATTCTCATCAATGGATCAAGTACGGTTTTGTTGCTTTTGCAGTGGCCATTGCATTGGCTTCTTTGTTGTTCTCCAACAAATTGGTGCGGGAACTGACCATCGAGGAGCGCAACAAGATTGAAATCTGGGCAAAAGCCACCGAGCATCTCGCCACCGAAACCGATAACAGCGACATGAACCTTGTGTTGCGGATCTTGCAGGGCAACACCACCATTCCGGTTATTTTGTACGACAAATCGAACCGAAGTTTCATTGTCAACAACATCAAACTTCCCGACAAAGGGCGGGACAGGTTTCTTCAAAAGAAAATGGAGGCATTTTCCAAAAAACGAAATGCCATTGAACTCACCGAACTCAATCAATCTCTTTATTACGATGATTCCTACACGCTCAAGCAGTTGCAGGTTTTTCCCTATGTGCAGCTGGCGGTGATAGCATTTTTCATCGCGCTGGTGTTCTTCGCCCTTCGCAATTCGTTGAAAGCGCAGCAGAACCGGGTGTGGGTGGGATTGTCCAAGGAGACGGCACACCAGTTGGGAACGCCGATTTCATCGTTGGTCGCGTGGATCGAGTTTTTGAAGCTGAAAGATATCGATCCCGCTCTATTGTCCGAAATCGACAAGGACGTGCATCGCTTGGAGATGATTGCCCGGCGTTTCTCGAAGATCGGTTCCGCCACGGATCTCCGGCAGGCAGATTTGCGCGAGGTTGTCCGCCGATCGTTAGGTTATATGGAAAAGCGGATTTCCGATAAAGTGCGGATCGATCTGGATTTTCCCGAACATGGGGTGACGGTTACCGTGAGCGAGCCGCTTTTCGATTGGGTGATCGAGAACCTGTTGAAAAATGCGGTGGATGCCATGGGCGGCGAGGGAACGGTTTTGTTCCATATTTCCGAAAGGCGGGGAAAGGTGCTTTTGGATATTTCCGATACTGGAAAAGGTGTCCCGAAATCACAGTTCAAAACCCTTTTTTATCCCGGATTCACCACCAAGGAGCGTGGTTGGGGACTTGGCCTGTCGCTTGTGAAGCGGATTGTGGAGGAATACCACAAAGGAAAGATTTTTGTGAAGGAATCGGAGCTTGGGAAAGGAACCACGTTCAGGATGGTGCTGAAATGATTATATATCTTGAGTTCAACTTATAAATGCAACTTTTTGGGTGCGGATAATAAGCAATAAAAACATTTATTTTTCAGAGAGGAAAGAGAGACAATGTCCCCCTTTC
>JAIJLI010000134.1 GCA_022722495.1 Dialister sp.
ACCGCTAGCATGCCCCTATTGCCTTCGGCACTTCCCCCGAAGGGGGAAGCAAGACGTTACGTAGCTAACGATTTCCTTAACTTAATAGCATTACGCCCACGGGCTCACCCTGAACCCCGATTTACCAAAGGAGCATTCCATGGACAAAGATACATTTCGCTTCGTCATCATCACCGGCATGAGCGGCGCCGGAAAGACCAATTTCATGCAGAAGCTTGAAGATATGGGCTATTACTGCGTGGACAATCTGCCGCCCGTCCTGATCGTCCGTTTTGCGGATCTCTGCTGGAAGAGCACGTCTTCCACGCGGCATGTGGCGGTCGTGACGGATATCCGCGGAGGCTCCTTCTTTGATGCCCTGCCGCAGGCCTTAGATGAGCTGGAAAAGCGCGGCATTCCGCATGAGGTGGTCTTTCTGGAAGCCTCCGATGAGGCGCTGGTGCGCCGCTACATGGAGACGCGCCGCCAGCATCCGCTCGCGAAGAACATGCGTATCCAGGAAGGCATTGAGCAGGAGAGAAAGATCCTTGCCGGCGTGCGCGCACAGGCGGATATGATCATTGATACGACATCGATGCAGGCCTCCGACCTCAAGGAGTACATGCAGAGCCGGTTCAGTGCGGACAGCACGGATCAGGAGATGCAGATCACGGTCTTTTCCTTCGGCTTCAAGTATGGCATCCCCATCGATGCCGATATGGTGATCGATGTCCGTTTCCTGTCGAATCCCTTTTACATCGCGAAATACAAGCATTCGAGCGGGCGCGTGAAGGAAGTCGCGCAGTACATCGCATCGGCTCCGGTGACGCAGGATTTCCTGACAAAGCTGTATGACTTCATGGATTTTCTCGTACATCAGTTCGAGGCGGCGGGCAAGACGCAGTTCACCATCGCCATCGGCTGCACGGGCGGCATGCACCGCTCGGTCTTCGTGACGGAGAAGCTGGGGCAGTACCTGAAAAGAAAGCATGCGCGCGTCAGCATAGAGCATCGGGATCTCCATAGAAATCCGGTCGAGCACGATGCAAATGATATCATGGAGGGCAAGGTATGAGACATCTTCTCCAGTGGCTCTATCCGGGGCTGGCGGTGAAGCGGTGGATGCTGCTTTTCTCTCTGGGCATCCTGCTTCTCGTCTTCGGTGCGACACTCATTTTGAATTACCAGATCTTCGGTATCCTGGAAGAGGAAATGCTGCGCTTCGCCTTTCAGATGACGGGCAGCTACAGCTATACCTTCCTTGCGGTCTGCGGCACGCTCATGATCATCCTTGCGCTGTGGATCATGACACATGCGGTCCGGCGGCTCGTGAAGCGTTTCTTCGAGCTTATGGCTCCAGGGCAGACCGAGGTGTCAAAGAGCATCCTGTCCCGCATGGAGCTTTCCCGAGGGATGAAGATCGTTTCCATTGGCGGCGGTCATGGGCTCTCCATGCTCCTTCGCGGCCTCAAGACGAAGACGTCGAATATCACCGCCATCGTGACGGTGGCCGATGACGGCGGCTCCTCGGGGCGCCTCCGGGAAGAGATGGGGATCATCGCGCCGGGTGACCTTCGAAACTGCCTCGTCGCGCTGGCAGATAAGGAGACCGTACTGGAGCAGCTCTTCCAGTATCGCTTCGCAGGCAATGGCGAGCTATCGGGGCACAGTCTCGGGAATCTCTTCCTCGCGGCGCTCATCAAGGAATTCGGCAATCCGCAGAACGCACTGGAGGCAGCGAGCAAGGTCCTCAATATCCGCGGCAAGGTCGTCCCGGCCACCTCGGAGAAGGTGCGTCTCAAAGCGAAAATGTCCGATGGAGAGATCGTAGAGGGCGAGTCTGAGATCTCTGCCTATCCCGAGAGATCCGGCAAGGAGGTACGCATCCTTCATATGTCGACCATCCCGAAGGCGCCGATCGCCGTCGGTGATGCGCTCGAAGCCATCAAACAGGCAGACCTCATTACCTTAGGGCCTGGCAGCCTCTATACGAGCGTCCTGCCGAACCTTCTCGTCCCGGAGATCCTGCAGGCCATCCGGCAAAGCAGCGCGCCCGTACTCTATATATGTAATGTCATGACCCAGCCGGGGGAGACCGGCGGCTATACCGTGAGCGACCACCTGAAAGCCCTGATCGACCATGTGGGCGGCGGCGTCATTGATTTCGTCCTTGCCAACAACGCCGTCCCGAAAGACGACGTGCTGAAGAAATATGAAAAAGTCCATGCCGCGCCCGTCAAGATCGATCGGGAAAAGGTCAAGCGGATGGGCGTGCAGCTCATCGAGGCAGACCTTCTGGGGCCCCTTCGCGGCGCGACACAGGATACGAAAGTCCTGACAGAGGAGCTCGCACAGATCCACAGCCTGCTGAAGGTGAATATCCCGCCCGAAGCACTGGAAGAATATTTGAAAAGGAGCCACTGATGTCCTTCACAGAACAGGTCAAAAATGAACTGGCACGGATCCCCAGAGAAGATGCGGGAAGTCGTGCAGCGGAGCTTCTTGCGCTGCTCCGCATGAGCGGTTCCTTCATCACCGGCGCGCATGCCAGCTGGGGACTGGAATTTTCCACCGGCAACAGCGCTGTCGCCCGTCGCGTCCTGGTGTACCTCAAGAAAGACTTTGGCTTCATGCCCTCCACCATGGTACGGCAGGGACGCCGTCTCAGGAAAAAGAACGTCTATACACTCCTCGTACAGCCGTCGAAGGAAGGACTCCATTTCTTAGATACCATGGGCCTCTCCCCGCTGTCCGGCGCAGAGGATATGGAGAAGCTCGTGACCGCCGAAGAACGCCGCGCCTACCTGGCCGGCGCCTTCCTGGGCGGCGGCTCCGTCAGCCGTCCCCAGAGCGACTACCACCTCGAGATGGTGACGCAGTCCGCCCGCTTCGCCGAAGAGATCGTGAAAGCCATGAAGAGCTTCAGACTGAATGCCCGCCTGACCGACCGCAAGAATGACTACATCGTCTATATCAAAGACGGGGATGAAGTCTCCGAATTTCTCCAGATCGTAGGGGCTGCCCAAAGCTACATGGACTTCGAGAGCGTCCGCGTCGTGAAGGATATGCGGAACCGCGTGAACCGGCAGGTGAACTGCGAGACGGCGAATCTCCAGAAAACCGTTGATGCCGCCGTCCGCCAGACCCACCTCGTGCAAAAGCTTCTTGCCAAAGAGAGCCGCTCCTCGCTCTCCCCCAAGATCCGCGAAGCCTGCGATCTTCGCCTTGCCCACCCCCAATGCCAGCCTCTCCGAGCTTGCGGAGATCTGCGGTATCACAAAATCCGGTCTCGCCCATCGCTTCAAAAAGATCGAAGCGATGGTGGGGACGGCTGACTAGGGGGATCTCCACGGCAGGGCTCTCGCCTCCTTTGGCACCGCACCTTCCGGCGGGCCCATAGCTATATATTTTTCATCAAAGAAGATGTCATCATGAACAACTATCAAACGTTTTTATCCACCATGGTCGCGGCAGCGACCATTTGTATTTCTACTTCTGCGTTCGCTGATTCGCTGGCGTATGAGGACTACACACAGATCCCTCTTTCCCTGAAGAAGGAGGAAGGGACGCTCATCTTTTCCGACTGCCCCGAGTACGCAGATACGCCGGGGATCCTCTATGAAGGCACTGTCGAAAAGG
Organism: Dialister sp.; assembly: GCA_022722495.1. Taxonomy (GTDB): domain Bacteria; phylum Bacillota; class Negativicutes; order Veillonellales; family Dialisteraceae; genus Dialister. The sequence continues at coordinate 3,619 of JAIJLI010000134.1, forward strand.
GGGAGGGGCGGCTCTACTACTACCATGTGAATGAGACCGGCGCGCCTGCGCGGCTCGTCGTCTATGCCAAAGCGGACAAGAAACAGCCCCTCACGATGAAGCGTGCCATCCGCGGGGATGCATCGAGCAGCTACATCCCGACAGGAAGCTCGCTCTCTTTCCGAGAAGCCATCGATGCGAAGCAGGAAGAAAAGACCTTCCACCTTGCGCCCGGCGAGCGTACCATCCTCTTTGAAGACGATCCGAAAGGGATCTCCGAAGAAGACCTCGTGAGCGGCATCGTAGAGGTCAAAACGAAGCACCCGGTGAAGCTCGGGGCTGCCATTTTGCCGATGGCTGATGACAAATCGCTCCAAGAGGCTCTCGATACCGCCGCGGCGCTTCCTCCTGATTCCCATGAAATGCGCGGCACTTTCGCAGCAGATATTTACCTTTCCGGCGAGCCATGGGACTTTTCCCAAGGAAATGCGGAGATCACCATCGGTTCATCCTACCCCTTTCAGCAGGGGAAGGACGAGGTGAGCGGTGTCAACCGTGAGAATACAGGCGACTACGGCATCCGCTACCATATCACCGTAAAGACCAAAGGGAGCGGGAACTACAAGCTCTATATCAATCCCATGGGCGGCGTCTACATGGGGACCTTCGAGATCGGACAGAATGAAAAGCTCCTCCGCACCTATCGCACAGACGGGACAGTGGGAAAGGCATGGTTCGGTGATGGTACGATGGAGAGCTGCCTTCCAGCGGGCACATGGCATGCCGGAAAGGATCTCTACATCCGTTTCATACCTGCCGGCGCCGCATACCTGCCGCTCCGTTTTCTGCTGGTGGCTGGGGATTAGTGACTAGTGACTAGTGGCTGGTGACTAGGGACTGGAGTACTACCTTCGGGCATTGCCACTATCTATACTTCTCGGCGCTTCTATACTTTTTATGCGCCGCACCACCATTCCTCATTTCTCATTCATGCGACGCTTTCAACCGTAATCAAGGAGGCCCCGCTCCACGGGCTAACCCTGAACCCTGAACCCTGAAACCTGAACCCTGAACCCTGAACCTTGAACCCTAAACCCTGAACCTTGAACCTTGAACCTGATTCACTTTCCTTATATAATAGATAAAAACCATAGACAAGGAGACTCACTATGAAATTCATCCAGTTCCGCATCGGCGACATCGTACAGATGAAAAAGAAACATCCCTGCGGCAGCCAGGAGTGGGAAGTCCTGCAGCTGGGCAGCGACATGCGCATCAAGTGCTGCGGCTGCGGACATATCGTTTTGATCCCTCGCCCCAAATTTTTGAAGGGAGCGAAAAAAGTCCTGAATCGTGATATCACACAGGATACCCCGCTGGCTGAGCGCACGTCGGAGTTTGAAGGCGAGTAGGAGAGGACGGGAGAGCAGCCTCCAAAGGGGTCAGAGCCTTCCCCCCAAGCGATCGGAGGACGACCTGGGAGCGGATCCTGCGCTCCTGGATCTCTTTGCAAAACTTTTTCAAAAAAAGTACTAGACAGATACGCGTGTCCATGCTATAATCTATAACCGTGATGAGGACACTCCTACGAAACTTCAAAACGAGCCGCGAGGTTCGAAAAAAGTTTGAAAAAAGTCCTTGACAAAAACCTAAATCGATGATATGATGATCAAGTCGCTTACGTGCTGGCGTAGCTCAGTTGGTAGAGCAACTGATTTGTAATCAGTAGGTCGTAGGTTCAAGTCCTATTGCCAGCTCCATATGGGCGGATTCCCGAGTGGTTAAAGGGAGCAGACTGTAAATCTGCCGGCTTTGCCTTCATAGGTTCGAATCCTATTCCGCCCACCATCACTATCGCGGGGTGGAGCAGTTGGTAGCTCGTCGGGCTCATAACCCGAAGGCCGCAGGTTCAAGTCCTGCCCCCGCAACCATGTTTATTATTTCCCATATATCGTTATATATGCTGATATAGCTCAGTCGGTAGAGCGTATCCTTGGTAAGGATAAGGTCACCAGTTCAATCCTGGTTATCAGCTCCATATGGCGGCTTAGCTCAGTTGGCTAGAGCAAGCGGTTCATACCCGCTGTGTCCGGAGTTCAAATCTCTGAGCCGCCACCAAACCACGAAAATAAGAGTTCTCGAAAGAGAGCTCTTTTTTCATGTGTAGATGGGGATTAGTGACTGGTGGCTTGTAGCTAGGGATTTGGAGTCTCAAGTGACTGGTGACTCGTGACTAGTGACTGGCATGCCAGCGCATTGCATCGCCAGTATTTATACTTCGCGGCGCTTCTATAGTTTTATGCGCTGCACCACCATTTCGCATTTCTAATTTCTCATTCAAGCGAGGTTTTTAAGTGTAATCAAGGGTCACGCCGCCCCAAGGGCTAACCCTGTACCCTGCCCCCTATTTTCCCCTGACCAAGCCATCCTTTCCCCCTACATTTTCCTTGTATCTCATTGACTTTGCATGTATAATAAATAAAGCGCAAAAATATTTTGCATATTCTTTTTTGTAAAAGGAGAAGAAAAGAAATGGCAAAAGCACATTACGAAAGAACTAAACCGCATGTTAACATTGGCACCATCGGCCATGTCGATCATGGTAAAACGACCCTGACCGCTGCTATCACCAAAGTACTGTCTGAACAGGGCGGCGCTAACTTCCTCGACTATGCTTCCATCGATAAAGCACCGGAAGAAAGAGCACGT
>JAIJLI010000135.1 GCA_022722495.1 Dialister sp.
GGATGACTACGTGTACTCCTTTATGTGGGAAGGACACTCGATGTATGAGCCGCTGTCAGCGGACGCACGGCGTATCGAAGGATTTTCGGACATTGCCGCATCGGCGTGGTCGTATTTCCTGACGTGGGGCGGACGCATCGTCGCGCAGTCGATGGCGATGTTTTTCCTCTGGATGCCGCGAGGTGTCTTCAATGTGGCTATCGCGCTCACGGTGGTGCTCCTCGTCCTCCTCATGCAGTGGACGGCACGGGGCGGGAAAGTCACGATGGAGCTTCCTGCGAAGAGCGTCCTTATCACAGGCTTCTTTCTCTGGGCATTTCAGGCAAACTTTTGCGGCATCTTCATCTGGCTGGATGGCTCGTGCAATTATCTCTGGCCGATGGTTTTCCTTTTGGCGTGGCTGCTGCCTTATATCCGGCATTACATGACAGATGGAGAAGCGCGCTATGGAGGCTGGCTCTCGCCGCTCCTCTTCCTTCTGGGGCTCTTTGCCGGGAACGGAAATGAAAATACGCTCTGCTGGATCGGGCTTTTCGGACTGTTTTATCTCTATCACATATATAAGAAGGGGGAGATGCAGCTCTGGATGCTGGCGGGCTTTGCAGGACTCTCCATCGGCTACGGCTTCCTCATGCTGGCGCCGGGGAATCTGGTGCGCATGGAAGAGAGCGAAGAGAGCTTCCGGCTCTTCCTGTTCTCTGTCAAAGCCTTCGTGGCGATCTGGTTTCATACGCTGCTGCTCTCGCCCTTCTATTTCTACCTGATGAAAGCCTTTCGGAAGAGGAGAGCGCTCTGCGCTTTTTCCGGCGGCAGGAAATATGTCCGTCTCTCGCTCTGGTTCCTATCGGCGAGCCTGCTCTTTGAGATCATCATGTGTGTCTCGCCGGAGTTTCCCTTCCGCAGCCTTTTCCCGAGCACCATCTTCTGCCTGACGGCGGCGCTCCTCATGCAGCACGCTGCTGATCGCGCCGGCGCATCGCCGGTTCGCTTGCCGGGGGCAGGGGTGATGAAGCGGCTGGCCATCGTCTACTTCGCCTTCACCTTCGCCATGACCTTCTGGATATTTGTGGAAAATGCCAGATGGTTTGACCGCTGGCTCGGAGAGGCTGGGGCCATGCGCGGGACACCGGCAGTCCTCTCTATCACCGAGCGACCGCCGTGTGAGGGGGAGCTGTGGACGTACCTTACAGGCTTTCACCATTACGCCGTGGGATTGAGCTCCGATCCGCAGTATTGGAGCAATGCCGCGATGGCGCGTTTCTATGACATCGGCGGCGTGACGATGGTGGGGAAGAAGTGATTGGTGGTGGAAGACCGTTTTCTTGAAAAATCGTACCATTGATGCGTTTTGCTCAAGCAAGAATAGAAATTTTTTGATATATAGAATTTCTAAAACAAATGTGATAGAATTTGAAAAACTTCAACGAAAGCCTTTATAAAAGTGAAAGAATGCAAACTCCTTCGCGCTGGCGAGGAGCAAAATAGAATGGTATCCCGAGAAGAGGGGGTTACATGAAATTAGCAGATAAACTGGCGAAGGCCGCAGGGAAGATGTCGCCTAGAAAGCTCATCCTTCTCTGCGCTTTCTTTGCGCTCATGATCTTCATTATCCTGTACAGCACACTGTCTTCCTTCGAAGACAAGAAAGAAGCAAAGACACCGGAGGCAGCGGGCGTCGCCGTCATCGAAGCAGCGACGGATATCTCGCCGCGGACGATCATCACAGATGACATGCTGAAAGCCTCTGTCGTACCGGAAAGTCTGCTCCCGCCGGGGGCTGTGACAGACAAGAAGCTCATTGTCGGGCATAAGGCGGGCGTCACCATCCTTGCTGGCGATGTCATCACCAGGCGAAAACTCGATGTGTCGGCAGCCGCCGGTTTTCAGGGGCTCATCCCGGACGGGATGCGTGCGCTGTCTTTTGGTATCAATGACATTTCCGGCGTCTCCGGCTTTGCCAAGCCCGGCGACCATGTGGATATCCTCCTGATCTCCAGTCAGGACGGGAAGAACCGCGTCACTTCGAAAATGCTGCTCCGTGATGTCCTGCTGCTGGCCATCAATAAGTCCAGCATGGGGCAGAGCGCTGCTCCGAAGAAAGAAGACAAGGACAGCAAGGATGGAAGTCAAATCTCCGCAAAGCCGCGCCGCACAGACACATCCTCGATGGGGACGCCCGCTGTCGCAACGGTCGCGCTCTCGCCCTATGATGCGGCGAAACTCACCGCTTCCCTGCAGGTCGGACAGGTACAGCTGATGCTGCGCCCGGCAGACAGTGCGGCTGAGACAGAATCGGTCGCCTACTACGTGATCCCGCTGCCGAAGCCGGATCCGCAGCCGCCGGCCGCTCCGTCCTATGCGCCATACCCGGTGCAGGGTGCGCCGCAGCCGCAGGTGGAGATCAGCGGGGGACAGACCGGCACCGTCGGCAGTGGTATCGAAGTCATTCGTGGTACAAGCGTAACGAGGGGGCAGTAAGATGAACGGAATGAAAAAAAGAATCGGACTCCTCCTCGCCGCTGCGATGCTCTCCTTCGGAAGCGCCTGCGCCGCTGAACCCGTCGAGGTGTCCCTGAATGAATCGAAATACATGGCCGCTTCCGGCATCACACGTCTTGCTGTCGGAAATCCTGCCATCGCGGACGTGCAGCTTCTCTCTTCGGGAGATTTCCTCCTCGTCGGGAAGAAAGTAGGGACGACATCCCTCATCGTCTGGTCAGATGGCGGGCGGCGCACCGAGTACACCGTGTACGTCGCGGGCAATGACCGCGGCATGGCGAGCGCCATTCAGGATGCCATCGGCTATCCGAAGGTCCATGTACAGATGATCGAGAACCGCGTGATGCTCCGCGGCAAGGTTGAAAATCAGCATGAACACGACATCGCATTGAAGATCGCCGGCCTCTACACCGGCGGCGATGGCTCCGGCGTGATCGACCTTCTGGAGATGGAGCATCCGAGCCAGATCCGCCTCGAGGCGCAGATCATAGAGATCAATTCGGACTACACCAAGAACCTCGGCATCCAGTACTGGTCGCAGACACCGGGGAAGAATAGCAATTCCGGTGACAGTTCCGGCAATCCCAATACTAACATTACCGTAGGCACTGCTGGTCTCTTCTACGGCGGGGAAGACTTCTCTTCCAACCGAAAACACGGCGGCTGGCTGGGCTCTCACATCGCGAATGTGAATGTGACCCTGCAGGCGCTCATCAATGAAGGAAAGGCGCGCATCCTCTCTCGTCCGTCCATCACGACCATGTCCGGGAAGACCGCAAACATCCTGATCGGCGGACGCATCCCGATCCCTGTCTCGGATGGCAATGGCAATGTATCCATCGACTGGCATGAATACGGCGTGAAGCTTAACATCGAGCCAGTCGTCGACTCGGAAGACAAGATCACCTCGAAGGTCCATGCCGAAGTATCGACCCTGGACTACAGCCATGGCGTCAAGATCGACTCCTTCAGCGTACCGGGCATCGCGACCCGCGAGGCTGAGTCCGAAGTCAATGTCCGCTCCGGCATGACCATGGCGATCGGCGGCCTCATCAATTCCAAAGATGCGAAAATCGTATCGAAGATCCCTCTCTTGGGAGATCTTCCCATCATCGGGCGTTTCTTCCGCCATACATCGAATACCCGCGACAAGCGCGAACTCATCATCCTCATCACACCGACCCTCGTCACAGACGATACCCCTGCGCCGATGAGCCAGCGCATGAAGGAAAGCTATGAGGAAATCGAGCGCGCCGCCAGAAACCGTGAACTCGTAGAGACGAGAAAGCCCGTTCCGCAGGGGACCGACACCGAGGAGCGTGATCTCTGGGGCGAAAAGCCCGGAGACGATGACACCATCATCCTCGAAGAAAAAGCCCCGGCCAAGACGCGGTCCTACCTCTTGAAGACCACGGATATTCATGGCGAGCCGATCCTCGTCCCTATGACCGAGGAAGACTACGAGGCAGAGAAAGACCATTTGACCGTCGCCCGTCGAGAAAAGACAAAGCCGGAGAAAAAGGCAAAGCAGGAGACTGCCCGGCCAGCCGTAAAGATACAGCAGCCCACCCGCACCGCCGCCGAAGCCGAAGCCCAGAGGGCAAGGATCAAGGCAGCGATGGACAGGTACTCCGGAAAGAGTACGACCTCGACAAGCAGGTAAAAGTGATGGGTTCAAGGTTCAGGTTGGCGGGTTCAAGGTTGTGGTGCGGCGCAAAAAATAAAAGCGCCGCGGAGTATACATAGCGGCGAAGCCGCCACCACAAGTTTGAAAGCAGAAAGAACAATCTACCCTTTATGTGCATTCTCATAGGTTAAACAGGTTCTGAAGGTTCAAAAGGTTCAGAGGTTTCTCATCTTTCGTAAATACCGTATATTTCAAAACTCCGCGGCGCTTCCCTGTTTTTATGCGCCGCACCACCCCCTCTGAACCTTGAACCTTGAACCTTGAACCCTGAACCCTGACTTTCATTCTGATAAAGAGTCCCTAGAGACTTTTTATATATTCCGTTTCTATACATTTCACGAAAAGGAGGTGAAATCATTATGATGAACAGAGCAAAACAGATGTATGACTACTATGTCAGACCGGTACTTGGCGAAAAAGGCCAGGACATGGTCGAATACGCACTGATGCTGGCGATCATCGTCGGCATTGGCTGGCTGATTTATCAGCAGGCTGGCCTGGCTGATTCCATCAATGCGGTATTCACGGATTCTTCTAAACTGATGGCTACCGCTGCAGAACACTCCACAGGCACCCCAAACCCAGGCAAATAATGGTTCAATGGTACTTGCTATCTGGCAGGTACCATCGAGAAAGGACAGCCGTGGGCTGTCCCTTCTCGATGGTATCTACTATGGTGAATGGGTGATCGTTAGGCAGGAGCTGTCGCCGCACCCATTTCTTTCCGATTTACGCATCAAAAGCATCCCCGAAGGAGGCGTGATGTCTATGGTAGGCCGCAAAGGCACGATCATTACTGTATTCAGCACGGCGTACGCCGTGGGAAAGACGCTCATCGCCATCAATATGGCAGCGGAGCTGGCAAAGAGCCGTCATACCGTCTGTCTGATCGATCTGGATCTGCAGTTCGGCGACGTGGCGAGTGCGCTCAAGCTCACGCCGGAGAAGACGATCGCAGACGCGGAGAGATCCATGCGCGAGCATCCGGATGACACCGTAGCCGCCGAGTATCTGACGCCCTTCTCCTCCGGCGGCGTTTCCTTCGATGTGATGGCGAATCCGAAGCTCCTCGAAGAGGCGTACAACCTTGACACGACGCTCATCCGTGACCTCGTCGTACAGCTCCAGCTCGAGTATGACTACCTCATCATTGATACGACATCGACCTTCAGTGCGCTCAATCTCTCCCTCATGGATCTTTCGACGGTGATCGACTTCATCGGCATCGTCGACTTCATCCCGACCATCAAGAACATGAAGCGCGGCTCGGATGCCCTGAAAGAGCTCGGCTATGATGACAATAAGATCCGCTACGTCCTGAATCGTTCGAATGCGCGCACCCGCATCAATGTCAAGGATGTCGAAGCGATCCTGGGCCACCAGTTCCACTACGTCATCCCGAACGATTTCCAAACGGCCGCCGAATCCATCAAGACCGGCGTCCCCCTCGTCCTTTCGGCGAAGGACACGCCGCTTGCCAAAGGCATCCGCACCATGGTGGACACCTATGAAGAAGACAGCGCCTTGCCCCAAAAGTCACAGGAGGGCGGCTGGCTGTCGAGACTGTTCTCGTAGACGCCAAAATGAATGCGTAGGAAATCGACGAATCCTCTTGGCTCCCCATCGGGGGAGCTGCCCGAAGGGCTGAGGGGGCAGCACTACGGTATTGCCTGAAGATGTTGGAATATCGATAGCATCGGACTATTCAACATGGAACGTTATACCGTTAGCATGCCCCATCTCGCTACGCTCAAAATGGCGTCTCACTGGATTTTAGCGTCGCTTCGCTCCTAAAAATCCAGTTCGCTTGCACATATTGCCTTCGGCACTTCCCCCGAGGGGGGAAGCAAGTCATTACGGCGCTAACAATTTCCTTAACTTAATAGCATTACCCGAAAGGGAAAGCAAGATGTTTGTGAGATGACGGAAAGCGCCGAATCCCCTTGGCTCCCCATCGGGGGAGCTGCCCGAAGGGCTGAGGGGGCTACGCAGCGGTATTGCCTGAAAGTGTTGGAATATCGATAGCATCGGACTATTCAACATAGCACGCTATACCGCTGGCATGCCCCTATTGCCTTCGGCACTTCCCCCGAAGGGGGAA
>JAIJLI010000136.1 GCA_022722495.1 Dialister sp.
CTTCTTGGCGATAAGCTCGTCATGGCTGCCGCGCTCGATCAGGCGTCCGTGGTCAAGGACGTAGATCACATCCGCATTTCTGACGGTCGATAGACGGTGTGCAATGATGATCGTCGTGCGGTTTTTCGCAAGCTCATCGAGTGTCTTCTGTACTTTCTTCTCCGTCTGGGTATCAAGAGCAGATGTCGCTTCATCGAAAATGACGACAGGCGGATTCTTGAGGAAAACGCGAGCGATGGCGATACGCTGCTTCTGCCCGCCGGAAAGCTTCACGCCGCGCTCGCCGACCTTCGTGTCATAGCCATTCGGAAGCTGTCGGATGAAATCATCCGCCGCTGCCAGACGTGCGGCCTCTTCGATCTCCTCCTTGGTCGCGTTCTCACGGCCATACGCGATATTCTCTGCGATGGTATCCCCGAAGAGGAAGACATCCTGCTGCACGATACCGATCTTTCTTCGGAGATCCTGCTGGCGGAACGCGGAAAGCGGATGTCCATCCAGCATGACTTCGCCTTTTGTCGGTTCATAGAAGCGAAGCAGCAGGCTGACTAGCGTACTCTTCCCTGCCCCCGTCTCACCGACGAAAGCCACCGTCTTTCCGGCAGGGATCTCAAAGGCGAGATCATGCAGGATGAGATGCCCCGGATCGTAACCGAAGGATAGATCCCTGAAATCAATGTCCCCTTTCACAGAGGGCAGCATGACAGGCTTTTCCGGATCTTCGATAGACGGCTCGGTATGCATGATCTCTTCGAAACGATGGAAGCCGGCCATGCCGCGCTGGTACACCTCAGCGAGGATCGTCAGCCGGAAGACCGGGCGCATGAAGATATTCACATAGAGAAGGAATGCGACGAAATCAGAAAGCGCAAGCGTTCCCTCATTGATCATCCATCCGCCGGCCAGGATCACCGCTACATTGATGAAGTTGGTGAAAAAATTGATACCGCCGGAGAAATAGGCGATGAGCTTATTCGAAGCGAAACGGGTATCCCGTAGCTCGCGGCTCTTCTCTTCAAAACGATCCAGCTCGAAGGCCTCCTGGGCAAAAGCCTTCACAAGGCGGATGCCGGAAAGGCTTTCTTCTGCGCGGGCAGAGACTTCCCCTGCCTTCTTCCGGTTCTGCCGAAAGGCGGACTTCATCTGTTTATTCACCTTCACGGTGTGAATGCTCTTCGCAATAAGCAGCGCACCAATGAGGAGGGCAAGCTGCCAGTTCATGACGAACATCACGACGAGCGTCCCCGCCATGATGACGCCGCAGAGGAGGACATCATTCGGTCCGCGGAAGGAAAGCTCACTGATCTCTGTCACATCGCTTGTGATACGGGAAAGCAGCTGCCCCGTTTTCTCATTGTCGAAGTAATGAAAGGAAAGTTTCTCTATATGAGCAAACAGATCCCGTCGCATGTCGTGTTCGATGGACGCACTCATGACATGCCCATAGTACTGCACCGCATACTGGATCGCAAAACTGATGATATAGAGTACGAGAAGGATCCCTGCGCCGATAAACAACCGATGCATATCCCCCGCCGGCAGTACGTCATGGATGAGCTCACGGACCACGACCGGAAAAATCAGATCCAGTCCGGCCATGGCAAAAGTCCCTACGATCACCCAGATCAGAATGTGCATGTAGGGACGATAATATTTCATAAATCTTCGTATCATAGTATCCTCTTGGTTTTCAATAAAAAACAATTTGTTCTTCATTATAACGCAAAGGGAATGTGGCTTCAAGGCGAGAGGAGGCCCCTGCGGTCTCATCACTCATGATCAGTGAAAACACTGCCCGAATACCATGGGAGGAGCATCCCGAAGCTCTACCCCCACCGCTGACATTGCCTTGTTTCCCAGTCACTTTTCCCGATCCCAGATATGCAGCCGATAGGCTCCGAGGAGATTTCCTTCAGCCGTGACAGCAGGGACTTCGATGCCGGCCACGTAGCGTCCATCGGAGGAGATCGCAAGCGTCTGGAGCGGTCCTTTCGTATGGTACTCATTGAGGAGCGTCCCGTCAGAAAGACTGATGACCGCTGCTCCATGGGCTTTGTAGTCATAATTTCTTACATTTCTGCCGATAGCAAGCGCTGCCACATCACCGGCGACCCCGATGGCTTCGATCTCCGCAGGTGCGGTATAGCGGAAGAGATACTTCCCGTCCCGGTCAAATGCATAGAGGCTGTTTCCTGATGGATGGATGACGGGCGCCGGCAGCTGCCAATTTTCCCGATTGAATGTATTGATGGTACCGAAAAGGACTTTGTCTCCGGAAAAGAGCGCATCACGACCTGCCGCAAAGTAATAACTGCCGCCGATCTCCATGACTCTGGAAATGCTGCGCTCCCAGATGGGACGCCCGTCCTCGTCACGAAGGAATCCGCGTCCATCACTCGCCATCACCGCGAGGTACTTCCCATCCTCCGAGTAAGAAAGTCCGTTCCGGATCGTCGTGGTACCGAAAGTCTCGACCGGCGGGATCTTTTCAGCATGGAGCAATGTCCCTGTATGGCTGTCAAGGACATACAGATTTTCATTATAGGTAAGGCCATCGGTCTTTGCCTTGTCGTAATTCGCTGTCGCAAAGGCGAAGCGGCCGCTGCTTTCTGAAACAGCACCGCAATTCACCCACGCATCCATATTCTCTTTTTCTGGATAGCGCCAGCGCTCTTTCCCGGTCTCATCGAAGGAAATGATGCGGGAAAGGTATGTCCGCTGCCCCTTCTCATCGAGCGTGAATCGATAGAAAACCGCATATACATGCCCAGCAGCATCCGTCGATATATCGATGGCCGTCGGCTCGGACTGTATGTCCGCCTCATACCCTATGAGAGAGTCTCCCCGGAAGGTCCACAGCACATCGCCATTTTTCACATCCATGGCATACATCGTTCCTTCCGGACTTTTCTCCCCTGCATAGACGACCTTCTCATCCCGGCTCACTGCGATGCCACGGATGAGGCCTGTACCGACAGAGTGGCTCCACAGCTCCTCTCCCTTCTCATCGAAATGAATGAGCTCACCATTCGCTGTACCGACGAGCCAGCCACCATCCGACTTCACGTAGAGCACCTTGCCGCTGTCAAAGCCCATGCGGTCATAGTTTCGCCCTGCCATGTCGCCTAAGGAGATCACATAGGCAGCGTCTGACTCTTTGCCCGCAAAGATCTGCCAGGGCGTCTTTTTCCCGGTCAGCCAGAAAAGAGCGCTCCAGGTCAGTGCAAGGAGGAAAAAAATGAGAATTGTTTTGCATCGTTTCATGTTTGGTCACCAGAATAGAGTTCAGGGTTAGCCTCTCATCCCTTGATTGTTTGCGAAAGAGGGAGAAGCGGGTTCTATGGGTTCAAGAGGTTCAAAGGGGGAAGCGCGGCGCATAAAAATCAGAAGCGCCGCGGAGCATATCTGCTTCAAACGTTAGCCGTCAAATGTCTGATGTCTAATATCTGATATCTCCAAGTCTATCAGTCTCAAAGTCTCCCCCGAACCCGCCAACCTGAACCCTGAAACCATTATAAATACATCTTCGCGCAGTCATACACCATGCGGAGCGCGCCGTAGTAGAAGCCCTCTTTGGAAAGCGCATAGAGGATCTTAGCACTGCCGCAGGCGAGTGTGAAAAGGAAGAAGGCGGTGCAGACCCATTTCTCGCTGGAACGCCAGATTTCTGCCTTTCTTCCCTTGGCGAGGAAAAGACCGCGGCTCGTGACGGAAAGGGCCAGCGTCGCGGAACGGCGAAGGCAGCGGGCCAAGAGTGGCTTCACCATGTGCGGGATGTGCATCAGCACCTGATGCCGTCCCTTTTCACTGCCGCTTCGAAGCTGCAATGCGACCATGACTTCGCCTGCTTCCGCAGCAAGTACAGGGAAGAATCGGATCGCCGTCACCAGCATGAAGGCGGCCTGCGGAGATAGATTCCACGAAGTGAGCCCCTTCAGCAGCTGGCGCGGATCGCTCGTCCAGCAGACGAGCAGCCCCAGCGTGATCATCGATACCGTACGCATCCCCTGGATCGCACCGTAGATGATGCCTTCCCGATAGATATAGAGACCATTCGTCAGCGCCCCCAGGACAGGAAAGCCGGGAGAGATCAAAGTCACAAGGGGCGTCCGTGGATTCTGGGAAAAGAAAAGTGCCTGACTGGCGATCGATCCCCAAAGGCCCAATAGGATGAAGATCGCGAGCACCCGCCACTTATAGAAGGGCGTCTTTCCCAGGAAATGAAAAACGAGTGTCAGCGTGAAGAGGAAAAAAAGCGTCCTGGCATTGTCCACGATGATCATCATCAGCGCATAGCAAAAGAGGAAGGAGAGCCTCGTCCGTCCATCGAGACGCATCAGGAAAGAATGTCCATCCCCGCCCTCCCAAAGCTGTCTATAGGACATGATCCATCACCTCTTTCACAGAAATACACGGCTCGATGCCCAGCATTTCCGACAGTGCCAGCATGGGCGGGAGCGCCAGGCCGCCTTCCTCCATCAGCTTTTTATCACTGAAGATCGTATGCGGCGTGCCGCTTGCGAGGAAGCTTCCCTCTTTCAATAGGAATACCTGATCCGCCAGCTCGCCTGCCAGCTCAATATCATGGGTGCAGAAGAAGATCGTCCGTCCTTCGGAGGCCGCATAACGGAGAAGTGCTTTGATATCCGACAGGCTCTTCTGGTCCTGCCCCGTCGTCGGTTCGTCGAGGAGCAAGAGGTCATTATCCTTCCTTGCGAGCATCGCACCGAAGACGACACGAAGACGCTGCCCCTTGGACAGTGCCAGTGGAAAATCATGACGGTAATGCCGTACATGCAGACGGCGAAGAAGGCGATCCAGCTCCTCTTCCGTGATGGTTTTGTTATTCCATGTCAGCTCATCGCTGACCGAGTCCGTAAGCAGCATGAGATCTGCCTCCTGCCGCATATAGCCGATGTGATGGCGCTGCTTTTCAGCCGGCTTCCCAAGGAGCAGGATCTCTCCCGATGTCGGCGTATCCAGCCCGGATAAAAGGTTCATCAGCGTGGATTTTCCTGCCCCATTGAAGCCCATAAGCGCATTGATCGTCCCCTTGCGGATCGCAAAAGAGAGTCCGTGAAGCGTTTCCTTCTCCGCGCCCTGATAGCGATAGTGGAGATCTCTTCCCTCGAGTACAACGGGTGCATGGCTTTCTTTTTTCTCTCGCGAGATATGCGGCGCAAAGGAAATACCGCTCTTCCGGATCTCCTCCGCCGTCTCTTTCACATGCCCCGAAAGATAAGGAAGATGCAGGAGGCGGCCGAGCTTCACCGCCTGCGGCTCGCGGAGTCCATAGGCCTCCGTATCTCCGAGCGCTGTCCATGCCCCCTCTGTCGCTCCGTCATAGATAAATCGTCCTTCATACATGCAGCAAAGGCGAGGAAAATACCGCGCCAGCTCATTCACACGGTGCTCCACTACGAGGATCGTCATATGGTCTTCCCGATTCAGGGAAACCAGAAGCTCCAAGAAATCCTTGACGCCCTTCGGATTCATCTGACTCACCGGTTCATCCAAGATAAGAAGCTTCGGATGCGTCACAAGGATCGAGGCCAGCGCCAGACGCTGCCTCTGCCCGCCCGATAGCGCATGGATACTCCGCGCCTCCATACCGGAAAGCCCCGTCTTTGCAAGCGCACGCCGGACCTCTTCCCGGATGACAGACGGATCCTCTCCGCGGTTTTCGAGGGCAAATCCGACCTCGTCAGCTACCGTCATCGCAAAGAGCTGGTCATCCGGCGTCTGATATACCGTGCCTGCCAGAAGCCCGATATCTTCCGCGCTCATCTGCGTCACGTCCCGTCCATCGAGAGAGATCGTCCCCGTGAGCCGTGCTTCCCCCGGTTCCAAAAGCCCCGTGATACTCTTGATGAGCGTCGATTTCCCGCAACCGGAGCGCCCCGCGATGAGGACCATCTCACCTTCGGCCAGTGATAGATCCACATGCGAAAGAGTATCCTTCCTGCGCGATACGTAGCGGCACGAAAGATCCCTGATCTCCAGTATCATGTCCCCATCACCTGCTTCAAGCGGCTGCCGATGCGATACCCCATACAGCTGCCGAGTGTACTGTACAAGAGACCATTCATCAGCATGTAAAGCCCGATGAACCAGTCTGCATAATATAACCGATAAAAGAACATCAGCTGTTCCATATTCACAAAAGTGATCCCCGCATCACAAAGCCCGATCAGGAAGGAGATCCCCATCGCATAGAGCGGCGTCAGCTCCTTCTTTCGATAGAAACCTG
>JAIJLI010000137.1 GCA_022722495.1 Dialister sp.
GGTATTCTCGTATCGCAGCCTTCCCCTCTAGGGGAAGGTGCCCGAAAGGGGCGGATAGGGTGACTATGGCATGAAAGACAGCTGGGATAAGGTTTCCCGATCACTCCTATGAGAGCTGCAAGTCCCCCCGCGGCAGATGGAACGCGAAAATGAGATGATCGTTATTTCACAGTCCCCTTTTTATTTGCTCCAGTCATGATTGTAAATATCCCAGTTCTTCTGCTGCTTCAGATAGCGGATGCTGGCATCGATATCCGCAAGGAGTTTGTCCTTATCCCGGGGCAGTGTCGCCGCGAGGCGGATATAGTTTGATACATGATTGCTGCGGAAGACCATAGGATCGGTCTCTGGCAGCTCGAGATGCTCGATGATGACCTTCAGCTCTTCCATGAGGCCATAAGGGGGAAGCGGAGTGAATTCACCGCGCTCAAACTGTGCCTTGAGCTCGCTGCCGCGGTACAGCATGAGAGAAAGCGCAGAGAGGTATGTCGGCTTGATCTCGTTGATGGCATGTGCCGTCGCGAGTGCATGCCGCATGCTCCCCGGCGCGCCCGCGATGCCGAGGATGATCATGATGGAGAGATCCATCCCAGCGGCGCGTACACGCTTTCCGACTTCGATCGACTGCTCGCCGGTGACGCCTTTGCGGATGTCTTTCAGTGTCTTCGAGTCTCCGCTTTCCATGCCATAGTAGAGCATGGTGAGGCCGGCTTCCTTGAGCTGCTTGAGCTCATCGAGCGATTTCCGGAGGATGTCGCCCGGCGCTGCATACGAGGAGACGCGCGTGAGATTCGGAAAATATTTGCGGAGCGTCTCCAGTATGCGGAGCAGCCGCTCGGTCGGAAGCACGAGCGCATCGCCGTCTGCAAGAAAGACGCGGCGCACGCCATCCCGATCGACGGAGTACGCCATCGCGATCTGGCGCATGATCTCATCGTCAGAGAGCTTTTCAAATTTCACGCCGCGATACATGTTGCAGTACGTGCAGTTGTTGTGTGCGCACCCGCGGGTGACACGGAGGATGAAGCTGTCTGATTCACTCGGCGGGCGGAAGACGGGGGTGTCCCAGTTGTCAAAAAATAAACCTGACATAGAGTTGTTCCTTTCTTTCTGTTCATGAATGGTCTACGAAAAATTTTTATCGAATAAACACATAGTATTTTTTCTATGTGAATATTGTACATGATGCTCTGCCAAAATGCAAGACGCATAGAAAAGTTTTTATATGTGATATAATGAGGGAGTTAGCAGCTAGGGACTGGGGACTAGACTAAAAGACTAAAAGACTAAAAGACTAAAAGACTAAAAGACTAGGAGACTGGGAGACGTCAGACTCTCATATCGTCATTTCGAGCGTCAGCAACGTTCGGGTGCTTATGTGAGCGTCACTATGTTTGCTGACGCATTTCCCATTTGGTTCAACCGTCTTTTATGCCGCAGGTACCCTATCCGCCCCTTCGGGGCACCTTCCCCTTGAGGGGAAGGCGGAATCGGAGCGGCAAAGCCGCCTCCTCAAGTTTGAAAGCAGGGATTAGGGGCGCGGGGTGACTAGTGACTTAAATACCATTTTCAGGCATCGCCCCATTTATACATCGCGGCGCTTCCATATTTTTATGCGCCGCACCACCACTCCTCACTCCTAATTCCTCACTCCTCACTTCTCACTCAAGGGAAAATTTTCATGTCATCATGGAGCGGCACGCCCCGCGGGCTCACCCTGAACCTGACAGCATACTTTCATAGCAAAGGACAACCTTATGATCATAGAAACGGCGCATGCCAAAATCAATTTCACACTTTCCGTCGGAAGCAAGCGTGCTGACGGGTATCACTCCATCGACAGCCTTATGCACAGCATTTCTCTCTCGGACCGCATCACACTGACGAAGGCGGAGGCTGTCACGCTCTCCGTCACGGAGGGCGAGGCTCCGCTGGGGCGGGAGAATCTCATGGTGCGCGCCGCGGAGCGTTTCTTCGAAGAGACTGGTCTTTCCGGCGGCGTCTCCATGACGCTTTCGAAGCGGATCCCCTCTGAGGCGGGGATGGGCGGCGGCTCGTCCGATGCGGCTGCGGTGCTGCGCGGACTGGCACGGCTCTATGAGACGGATCTTTCTCTGGCGACGCTCGCCCGCTGGGGGGCATCGCTCGGCGCGGATATCCCCTTCTGTGTGGCGGCGGGGGCCGCGCGCTGTCAGGGCATCGGCGAGAAGCTGACACCGCTCACACCATGGGCGCATCTGCCGCTCGTCATCCTGCGTCCGCCGGTCTCGGTCTCGACGGGGAAGGCGTACCAGCTTCTCGATCACATGGGGAAGCGTCCCATGGATACGACGCCCCTTGCCATCGAAGCGCTCAGCGGCAGAGATCCGGGCGCACTGGCCCGCGCGCTCTCGAATGATTTCGAGGCGGGGCTGTTTCCTGTGGAGCCGATCCTTTGGGAAACGTCTGCGTATCTCAAGACACTGGGCCGGCCTGCTCTCATGACCGGTTCAGGCTCCGCTTTCTTCGTGCTGGCGAAGGATACGAAGGAACAGGCCGTGCTGGCCGGTCGAATCCGCGCCGAGCAGCCGTCATGGTTTGTGGAGATGGCGGAGACCGTCGGAAGGGACGGGGAGGCTTAGGCGCTTTTTCATTCGTATGCGCCGTACCTTGCCGGGCAAAGTTTTTTTAGAAGGAGGATCCTGATGCACGATATCATTGCCGGAAGGCGGAGCGTCCGCTTTTTCAAGAAAGACCCGATCGCAGAGAGCGATATGAAGGAGATCCTTCGCGCGGGGCAGTGGGCGCCCTCGCCGAAGAACCGACAGCCTTGGAAATTCATCGTCGTGAAGGGTATGAGCCGGGATATGATGATCCGACTGATGGAGAAGGGCATCGAGCGTTCCGAAGCCGGAGAGGGTGTCCTTCCGGGAGACAGAGGGCTCATCGCCAATGCACGCTTCACGATGGAGTGCATGAAAAAAGCACCGGTGACGGTGCTGGTGGTGAATCCGACGGGGTGCTCGGTGTATGAGGACTGGAGCGCTGCCGAGAAGATCCATGAGATGAGCGATGTGCAGGCCATCGGGGCCGCGGCGGAGAATATGGCTCTCGAAGCCGCATCGCGCGGCATCGGAAGTCTCTGGGTGGGCAATGTATTCTTCGCCTATGATGAGCTTACGGAATGGATCGGCAAGGGCGAGATGATCCTCGCCATGTCCTTCGGCTATGCGGAAAAAGAAGGCTATCCGCTGCCGAGGAAAAAGGAGACGGATGTGATCGAGGTGAGGGATTGAAGGGGGCAGGGTGAGCCCAAGGGGCGGCTCGCCCCTTGATTGGGGATGAAAGCCCCGTTTGAATGAGAAATTAGAAATGCGAAATGCGAAATGGTGGTGCGGCGCATAAAAATATGGAAGCGCCGCGAAGTATAGATTGTGGCGCTTCCATGAGCTGGCATTTCAGTCACTCACCAGTCACTCCTATGATACGAGTAGGCCCTTGGAGAAGGGCCGCGCCAAAGGCGCAGGATAGAGTGCCTCGGAGAGGCACAACTCTATGCAGCGGTAAGAAAGAGGATGTGAGACGATCCATCTTTCTTGCGTGTCATGAGGGCCGAAGCGGAGGGATCCTTCTTGCAGACCGGTAAACCGTGGGTGAGAGAAAGACGAAAAAGGAAGCACCAAGGTGTCGTTTGCGTGCGAGCGCATGCATGCAAATTGCGGCAGTGCAATAAAGATCCCTCGGCTTCGCTCGGGATGACGATACGGGGGAGCGTATGGGCTCAAATGGGTGGCGCGCCGTCTTTTTTATTGGGCGATGCCCAAAAGTGGCTTTCAGTCACCAGTCACTAGCCACCAGTCGCCAGTCACTCCTACTCCCTTTTCAAGTACACTTCCTTCATGACATACATATATCCGCCATTGGCGAAGGTGACCTTCTCGGCTTTGATCTCACTGGTCTTTCCATCGGTGAAATGGATCTTCGACAGCTCACCGGCGAGGTCGAGGTAGGTCCAGTAAGCGCCGCCGTTTTCGATCTCAAACAGGACGAAAAGGTAAGGAGTGAGGCTTGAGAGCTGGCTCTTTCCTGTAGAAATCGCTTTCACAATTTTATCATGATTGAGCGACGCACCGCCCGAAAGGGCGGTGTTTTCGGTTTGGCCCATCTGATGGGTGAATTCCTTCGGTACGGTGACGATGCTGAAGTAGCGGACGGGAAAGGTGTGGATGGTGGACATGATAGCTCCTTTTATACGATGAGGAATGGGAAATGGCACAGCGGCGCATCCTTGATCAAAGCGCCGCGGGATCTTGAGGGATAAGCGCTTGGGGCATATTTCTCTCTGCCGATCGCGCGGGCAGCGGATCTTTGCTTCTCACCATCCGCTTCGTTTCCAGAAGGAAGGGATGAAGATGCACATCAGGGTGATGGACTCGAGGCGGCCGAAGAGCATGGAGAGGCAGACGACCATCTTGGAGAGGGTGGGGAGTGCGGCGTAGGTCTGTGTCGCGCCGAATTGACCGAATGCAGGGCCGACGCTGCCCATGGTGGAGAAGGAGACGCCGAGGGCATCCAAGAAGGCGAGCCCGTCAAACATCATGATCGCGGCCCACAGAAAGGCGAGCATGATGTAGAGAAAGAAGAAGCAGAGCACGCGGTAAAGGACGTCGGACGAGTAGCGGTTTTCTCCGGCGGAGACGGCCTGAACGGCACGGGGGTGGAGGTGGAGCTTCAGCAGGGAAAAGATGCTTTTCCCGAGAAGGATGAAGCGGATGACTTTCATCCCGCCGGCGGTGGAGCCGCCGCAGCCGCCGACAAGGATCAGAAGGAGGAGGAGGAAGCGGCAGAAGTCGGGCCACTGGTCAAAGTCAGCGGCGACAAAGCCGGTGGTGGAGGAGATCGATGCAGCGTGAAAGAAGGTCTCTCTCAGCGCTGGCAGGAGGGAGGCGCCGCCCTGCAGGACGAGGGAGAGCGTCATGAGGATGGTGGCGATGGCGACGATGGATAGGTAGGTGCGGAATTCCGTGTCCTTCCAGATGACGGAGACGCCGCGTTTCCATGCTTCGACATAGATGCCGAAGTTCGCAGAGGAAATGATCATGAAGAAAGCGATGACCATTTCCAGCCGCGCGTCGTGGTAGTAGGCGATGCTTTCATTTCTTGTCGAGAAGCCGCCGGTCGCAATGGTGGAGAAGGCGTGATTCAGTGCGTCCAAGGGGGAAAGGCCGCAGAGAAGGTAGGAAAGGAAGCAGACGGAGGTGAAGACGGCGTACACGGCAAAGAGGGCGCGTGCTGTCTCGCGGATGCGGGGAAGCGCTTTCGATGAGGTGGGGCCGGTGCTTTCTGTCTGCATCATACGCACGGTGCCGCGCCCGGCTTGCGGGAAGAGGGCGACAAAGAAGACGATGATGCCAAGGCCGCCCAGCCAGTGGGTGAGCGAACGGAAGAAGAGAAGGCTTTCGGGGACGCAGGTGAGGTCGGTAAATACAGTCGCGCCTGTCCCGGTGAGGCCTGAGATGCTCTCGACCAGGCTGTCTAAGGGAGAGAGGCTCCCGCTCACCCAGTAGGGGAGCGCATAGAGCAGGGATACGGCGATCCAGGAGAGCGCGGTGATGGCGGTCCCTTCCCGCGGCGTCAGGCTGCTTTCGATCGCCGCTCCTTTTCTTTTCAGAAATAGCGAGAGCGCTGCGGAAAGAAGCATCGGCGCGAGAAAGGGAAGGAGCGGTCCCCGCTCATAGAGCGAGAGCAGGAGCGGCAGCAGCAATGCCGCTCCGCTGGCCGCAAGGACGCGGGACAGCATAGAGTAGATGATTTGAATATTCATGATTTCAGGGTTCAGGGTTCAGGGTTCAAGGGTTCAGGGTTCAAGGGTTCAGGGTTCAGGGTTGTGGTGGCGGCTTCGCCGCGGAGTTTTAGCATATAGGATATTCTCGTATCGTAGCCTTCCCCTCGAGGGGAAGGTGCCCCGAAGGGGCGGATAGGGCACTGGCGGTATGAAAGA
Source organism: Dialister sp. (assembly GCA_022722495.1). Taxonomy (GTDB): domain Bacteria; phylum Bacillota; class Negativicutes; order Veillonellales; family Dialisteraceae; genus Dialister. The sequence goes on from JAIJLI010000137.1 coordinate 5,981, forward strand.
CAGATGAGGAAAGCGGAGAAGCGCGCGGCACATGTGGAGAAAGCGTGAGTCCCTCGCCGCGGATGACAAAGATTTCTCGCTTCTCTCGAAATGAGGATACGGGAGTCTGATGTCTCCTAGTCACCCTGCGCCCCTAATCCCTAGCCACTCATCCCTACAGGTTTAGCGGGTTCAAAGGATTCAGTAGGTTCAAC
>JAIJLI010000138.1 GCA_022722495.1 Dialister sp.
TTGATGCGAAGAGCATCGATCCCCTGCTCCATCGCCGTGAGCGCAAGACGGTAGTCAAAATGAATGTCTGCGACCAGCGGTACATTCACTTTCGCACGAAGCGCGCCCAGTGCTTCTGCTGCTTTCTTATCCGGCACTGCAACCCGGATGATATCTGCTCCCGCCTGATGCAGGGCCTGGATCTGCGCGGCAGCAGCGTCCGTATCGAGCGGGCTGAACGTGCTCATCGACTGGATCGCAATGGGCGCACCCCCACCGATCTTGACACCGCCGACAACGACCTGTCTGGTATTTCCCATTTGAATCTCCTTTTCGTAGTGGTTTACATGAATATATGGTTTAGAGTCAGGTTTGCCTTTCAAAAACGGTCCTGTCTTATCAGCGACGATTGGAATGAGAATCGTCCGTATAGGTTCAATGGAGAAGACTGACGATAAGAACATATCCCTCTGAACCCGCTTTTCTTACATCAGCGCGCTGATATCATGGAAGAGTGCATAGAAGAAAAGCGCACCCAGTATGGCGATCCCGACCGATTGAATATAAATCAGTGCTTTCTCCGGCAGCTGCCGCCCGAGAATGGCTTCCAAAAGAATAAGGATCAAATGTCCGCCATCAAGAAGCGGGACGGGTAGTATATTGAGAAGTCCCAGATTCAGACTGAGAAGGGCGATAAACATGAAGAGCGGCATGACCCCGTAAGATGCCACCTCCCCTGACATGCGCGCGATTCCGATCGGACCTGATACTTCCGCACGCCCCGTGCCCGTCACCATATCATAAAGCCCCGCCGTCATCATATGCAGCAGATCAGCGGCGCGTCCAAACCCCATGGCAATGGCTTCTGTCATCGTGGTTTCATGATGTTCGACATAAGGCGTGATCCCCATGATGGCACGGCCATCGGGCTGCACCTCAGGGATGATCGTCACCTGTCTCGTCCTACCTTCGTGCTCGATTTCCATGGAAACGATCCGATTTCCCTTATCCTTCAGCGATTCTCCGATATCCGTCCAATTCACCATAGCCTTACCATCAATAGAAAGGATGGTATCTCCAGGCGAAAGATGCTGCTTCTCTGCCGAACTTCCAGCAAGTACGGTACCGACTTGGGGTAAATTCGGGAAAGTATTATAACCTTCGATCTTGAAGGCGGAGATGAAGATCAAAAGGGCGAGAAGAACATTGAAGAGTGCGCCCCCCACGATGACAAGCAGCTTTGCCCATGTCGGGCGCTGGTTGAAAGCGCGTGGGTCATCCTTATTCTGATCATCCATGCCGGCGATCTTATTGAATCCCCCCAGCGGGATGAGACGAAGGGAATAGAGCGTCTCTCCCCATTTCTTCGAAACGATCACAGGGCCGAAACCGACAGCAAACTCTATGACCTTCATCCCGGTCCACTTCGCCATGAGGAAGTGTCCGCCCTCATGGACGATGACAACGACGGCAAAGACAAAGATCGGAGCCAGTATCGATAAAATCATAGGCATTTCCTCGAAATGAATGCATCCGCCAGCGCGCGCGCCTTGCGGTCCGATGAGAGTACGCTTTCATAGGAAACGACAGGCTCTGCGCTCCAGTGTGAGAGGGTATCTTCCACCACATCAAAAATGGAAAGGAAGGAAATCTTCCCGGCAATGAAGGCGCGAATGGCTTCTTCATTGGACGCATTGAAAGCGACACCGCCGTCTCCCCCCATTTCTCCCGCTTCGTAAGCCAGCTTCAGCGAACGGAAAACTTTCATGTCAGGTTTCGCGATCAGGATCTGCGCGATTTCACTCCAGTCCACGAAAGCATGCGACGGCGAAGGCAGGCGGTCCGGATACGTCAGGGCGAACTGGATCGGAAGACGCATATCCGGCAAACCGATCTGTGCCATGATGGTACCATCGACATACTCGACCATCGAGTGGATCAGGCTCTGCGGCTGAACAATGACTTCAATATCCTGATAGTCTACGCCGAAGAGCCAGTGAGCCTCTATGACCTCAAGCCCTTTGTTAAACATGGTCGCAGAATCAAGCGTCACTTTCATCCCCATGTTCCATGTCGGGTGCTTCATGGCATCTGCGACCGTCACCTGCGCGAGCTCTTCTCTTGTCCTGCCGCGGAAAGGACCGCCAGAAGCCGTGAGAAGGATTTTATGGATGCCTTTTTGATCCTGCCCGATCATACTCTGGAAGATGGCAGAATGTTCACTGTCCACCGGACGGATCAGCGTATGATGCTTTTTCGCTTCCTCAAGAACGAGCGCACCACCTGCGACCAGCGTCTCTTTGTTTGCAAGAGCCAGCTCCTTCCCCGCGCGAATCGCTTCCAGCGTCGGAAGAAGTCCTGTAATGCCGACGACTGCTACAAGGACAAGGTCGACATCATCTCGCTTCACGACCTCAGAAAGAGCTGCCTCGCCGATCAGCACATCCGCATCGCCATCATAGGTTTCCAAAAATTTCTTCCCCGCTTCCTCATCCGTGATGACGATGGCATGCGGATGAAATTCAGCGGCCTGTTCACGTAATTTGTCGATGCTTTTATGCGCCGCGATGACGGACGCATGAAAAAGATCCGAATGGAGCCGGATCACGTCCATTGTCTGGGTTCCGATGGAACCCGTACTGCCTAATACAGCGATTTCTTTCATAGAAGACTCCTTTCGGGGGAATATGAGTGACAGTTTGACTGTGGAGCAGAAGTGAGACTGGAAGACTTTAGAAATCAAAGCCAGAGGGACTTACCATCTCTACGTCTCCCATTGATAACCAGCGCGCAATACCGCATCTTCATTTCTCATTCATCTCAGCAGTGCAAGCACCGCGACAAGGCTCGGTGCCACAAAGAGAAGGCTGTCGAAACGGTCCATCATCCCGCCATGCCCCGGTAGAATATTTCCAGAGTCTTTGATATCACAGGCGCGCTTTACATAGGACTCGAAGAGATCCCCCATGGGCGCCATGATCGCCGCCATGACGGAAAGGATGCATCCTTCCAAAAGATCAAAACCCGCACAGAAGGAAACAAGGACACCGAGAATGACGCAGCCGACTGCGCCGCCGACAAGACCTTCGACCGTTTTATTCGGGCTGATATGAGGCGCCATTTTATGACGACCGCAGGCCTTTCCCGTCAGGTAAGCGAAAGAATCACTCGCCCAGGTACAAATGAGTGCGAGAAGAATGAGGAAAATCCCCGGCTCGATGGAAACTGCCACCAGCGAGAGCAGCTCATGACTGCCGCGAAGGAGCGCCAGACTGCCGAAGCCAACGCCAAAATAGACGGCACCGAAAGCAGAATAAATAAGCCCGGTCATATTTTCCTTCTTAATGCCCAGAATCAGGTAGAGAAGCAGTACAAAGGCAAGAAAAATCGCAGCCAGAAAAACCTTCAGAGAATAGGATCCCGAAGCAAGTACCATGACGGCCGTCGCAGCAGCCGTTGATTTCAGATAGATCGATACGCCGAAATGCTTCAGCATCTTATCATATTCAAGAAGGGCCAGCAGCGAGACGAGGAAAATGGCTCCCGTCAGAAACCAACCTCCCAGATATACCAGCCCAAGGACAGCGATGATACCGATGATCGCTGTGATCACACGCACTTTCATTTTTTATCCTCCGTGAGCCCGCCGAAGCGACGGTCTCTTCCGGTAAACCAGTCGATCGCTTTCGAAAGCTCCTCCTCGGTGAAATCAGGCCACAGGACAGGCGTAAAGTATAGCTCCCCATAGGAGATCTGCCAGAGAAGGAAATTCGAAATGCGTGACTCTCCGCCCGTACGGATCATGAGATCCACATCCTGGGCATCCGATGGATAGAGATGGGCAGAAATCGTTTCTTCCGTAATGGATTCCGCATCTAGAGAGCCGCTCTTCACTTCGCGTGCGATCTGCTGCACCGCCTGCACGATCTCCATGCGTCCGCCATAGTTGATGGCCACATTCAGGACCATGCCGTCACACTTCGCGGTATCTTTTTCGCAGGCTGCGATCTCCTTGCGAAGATCATCCGACAATGCTGACGGTTCGCCCACGATGTGTACCTGCACATTATCCTCCACCAGCTCACGCAGCTGACTGATCAGGTAGCTCTTGAAAAGCTTCATCAGGAAACGGACTTCGATGGGCGGACGCTTCCAGTTCTCTGTGGAGAATGCATAGAGCGTCAGCACTTTCACTCCTATATGACCCGCCGCGCGGACGATGGTTTTCACGTTTGCCGCGCCGACCTGATGACCATAGGTTCTCTCTCTTCCTCTTTCTTTCGCCCAGCGGCCATTCCCATCAAGAATGATGGCCACATGCTCAGGAAATGATTTTTTATCAGACATAAATGGAATCTCCCATAATCAAAATAGGATGGAGTTTGGATAGTTTAAGGCTTCGTGGTTCAAGGTTAGCCCGTGGGACGTGCCGCCCTTCAATTATGTTTAAAAGCTCTGCTCAAATGAGGAATGAAGGGGCGGGAAGATTATTCTCGCCGCCTCATGACTTTTTCCACACTCTCACTATATTTCATCCGAGGCATGATGACAGCCTTTTCTCCCACACGAACGAGATAGAGCGCCGCCTCTTCCAGCGTACCTTCCCGCCCATGAGTGAAAGAAATCGTACCACTCGGATACGATTTCTCTACACACTGTCTCAATTTTTCAGTAAACGGCTGTCCTGCAAAAAGAACATCCTCACTCATACAGACATGATCTCTTTAATTTTCTTTTCAGTGGCAGCTTCCAGCTCTTTGATTTTCTTGTCCGTCAGCTTCTGGACTTTATCTTCAGTTTCTTTGATGACATCCTTGGAAACATCGCTGTTCTTTGCTTCCTTTTTCAAGAAATCATTACCATCACGACGAATATTTCTGATAGCGACCTTGCCCTCTTCCGCTTTCTTATTGACAACCTTGACAAGCTCCTTGCGGCGGTCTTCGGTCAGCTGCGGGATGGCCATACGGATCAGGTTGCCATCATTCATCGGTACGAGGCCGAGGTCAGACTGTAGGATGGCTTTTTCGATATCTTTCAGAAGCCCCTTGTCCCATGGCTGGACAACGAGCAGACGAGCTTCCGGTACAGTCACAGAAGCGACCTGAGTCACCGGAGTACGGCTGCCATAATAGTCGACAAATACGCGATCGAGCAGGCTGGCATTCGCCTGACCTGTACGGATGCTGGTAAATTCATTCTTGAGAGCAACGATAGACTTATCCATCTTGTCAGACAGTTTCTTCAGTTCTTCTTCGTACATGATTATTTCCCTTCGATTAATGTGCCCAGGGTATCTCCCTTGCAGGCTTTGACAATGTTGCCAGGAACATCAATATTGAATACTTTGATCGGAATTTCATTATTCATGCAGAGGGTGATGGCTGTATTATCCATGACAGCCAGCTCTTTCTGCAGCACTTCACCATAGGTGAGATGAGTGAACATTTTGGCTTCGGGATGGAACTTTGGATCCGCATCGTACACACCATCGGTCTGCTTCTTCGCCATCAGCATGATATCAGCTTCGATTTCTGCACTGCGGAGAGCTGCCGTGGTATCCGTTGTGAAATAAGGGTTGCCCGTACCAGCGCCAAAAATCACGACTCTGCCCTTCTCAAGATGGCGGATCGCACGGCGGCGAATGTAAGGCTCTGCGACCTGCTGCATTTCGATGGCTGTCTGTACGCGGGTGGAGACGCCAAGTTTTTCGAGCGCATCCTGCAGAGCGACGGAATTTATGACGGTCGCGAGCATGCCCATGTAGTCAGCCGACGCACGATCCATCCCGCCCTGGCTGCCTTTGAGACCTCTCCAGATATTGCCGCCGCCTACAACGACAGCGATCTCGATACCAGCATCGCTGGCTTCCTTGATCTCGCCGGCCAGTCGATATACGACCTCCGGATCGATACCGAAGCCTTTGTCGCTGGCCATCGCTTCGCCAGACAATTTCAGCATGACTCTCTTATACTTCTTGTTTTCTGTTGCCATTGTACACCCCCGTAAAAATCAGTGATACATCTTTATTATTATATAGTATTTCAGAAATAGCTGCCATAAGAATTTTGAGAGATGGACCTTGGAGACTACAGACTTTAGACTTTAGACATCCGACTTCTTCACTTCCAGTCGCCCATCCAATCCCTGAAAAAGGCCATAAAATAAGAG